>NZ_JBSGUP010000299.1:0-9745 GCF_053607985.1 Streptomyces sp. NPDC055078 | reverse complement strand
GGACAGCACCCTGGCCACGCATGCCCGCGGGCTGGCGGTGGCGGGGTCGTCCGGCCGGTCGGCGGTGCGCCAGGCGACGACGCCGTCCGGCCGGATCAGGCTCGCCCCGCCGGCGGTGATGCCGAACCGTTCGGCGAGTTCGCCACCGGGGTCGCTCAGACCGGTCGCCGGGCCGTGCACCTCGATCGGGACGCCGAGATCCTTGCTCACGCTCTCGGCCCACTCGGTCCAGCCGGAGCCGTCCTGACCGGTCATCAGCAGCCAGCCCGTGCCGAAGAGGTCAACGGTCGAGATCGGCTCGCCGCCACGCCGAACCCGCACATGCGGCATACGGAACCCGGGCCGGCCGCTGGGCCTGGCCGGGGACTCCACCCTGGCGGCGTCGTCGTCATCGATGACGACGGCGTCGGAGCGGTACCGGAAGCCGAGGATCACCTCGGCGTAGCCGACCGGCTCCGCCATCCGGTCCAGGAGGTGCGGTGCCAGCCGGGAGGCGTAGAGGTGCATCGACTCGTCCATCACCAGTTGGGCCACCAGGCTGCGCTCGGCCCCGTAGCTGTCCAGCAGCCCCGGCCCGGCCCGGCCCGTCAGTACGGCGGCCAGCTTCCAGGACAGGTCGTATCCGTCTCCGATGGCCGTGTTGCCGCCGAGCCCGCCGGTGGGCGGGACGACCTTGGCCGAGTCGCCGACCAGGAACACCCGGCCGACGCGCCACCGTTCGGCGATCCGGGCCGCCATCTCCCAGCGCTGGACGTCCAGCACCCGGGGTTCCAGCCCGGGCGCGTCCAGACCGGTCCGGATCAGCTCGACGCAGCGGTCGACGGTGAAGTCGGCGCTGGATTCACCGCGTTCCGGGTCGTACTCGACCAGGAAGGTGTGCCGCTCGGGCCGGTCGCTGCCGATGAAGATGCCGCTGAACTCGGGATTGCGCAGGTAGTACAGCCCGGACGCGTCCGGCGGGAGCACCTCGGACAGATCGGCCTCGAAGATCGTGCCGACCACGTGGGAGAGCGAGCCATGGCCGTGGCGGGCGATGCCGAGCCCTTCCCGGATGGGGCTGCGGTCGCCGTCGGCGGCGACCAGATAGCGGGCCCGTACGGTGGACTCGGTCTCGTCCGTCCGGTCGCGCAGCACCGCGGTGACCCCGTGGGCGTCCTGCTCGTAGGAGACCAGAGCGGTGGCGAAGCGGATGAGCGCGCCGTTGTCCCGTGCCTGTGCCAGCATCAGCGGTTCGAGCTGGTCCTGCCAGGCCAGTGCCCACGGCATCGGGGAACAGGGCGCTGTGGTGGCGACGAGGTGGTCGAAGCCCTCCTCGAAGGTGCCCAGCACCTCGCCGCGGACGGTCTCGGCGACCCGGGTGGTGAAGTGCCCCTTGGCGCCTCGCCGGTCGGTGACCTCCTGCACCCGCTCGGCGATGCCGCCGACCCGCAGCAGTTCCATCGTGCGGGGGTTCTGGCCGATGGCTCTGGGATGGATGGACGTCGTCGGGTGCTTCTCCGCCATGAGCACGCTCACGCCGAGTCCGGCGAGGAACATCGTCGTGGACAGTCCGCCCAGACCCGCGCCCACGACCAGGACATCCACTTCTGTGTCGGCTGTGGCCATTGTCGTCCTCCCCTTCGGTGCGACGCCCGGACGGTCGCCGGTACCCGAGGGGGAGACTCGCCGGTGCGCTTCGAACTCCGCTGGAGGCCCGTCGGCGCGGACCTCGTGCGGTGCTGCGGGATTCTTCGAGCGCGGTACGAACCCGCACCGGCAGGGTGTGGTCCCATGCGAGTCCTGTTCACGCCGTTCCCGGCGAGCACCCATGTCCACACCCAGGTACCGCTGGCGTGGGCGATGCGGGCCGCGGGACACGAGGTCCGTATCGCCACCCAGCCGGATGTGGTCGAGGACATCAACAACGCCGGGCTGACCGCCGTCGCGGTCGGTGACGTCCTCGACGTACCGGCGACGATGAACCCGGACTACACCGATGAGCCCGAGGAGATCCAGGACGAAGCCTGGCTGGACGTACTCGACATCAGCGAGACCCGGCCGCAGCGGCTGAGCTATCCGTATGTGCACGGGGTGCTCACCGCGTGGACCTCGTTCGTCTACCAGAACACCCTGCCGGACGCCACGACGGAGGAGCTGATCGGTTTCGCCCGTGCCTGGCGGCCCGATCTGGTCGTCTGGGACACCATGTACTACCCCGGCGCGCTCGCCGCCCGGCTCAGCGGCGCCGCCCACGCCCGGCTGATGTTCGGTCTCGATCTGGTGGGGCTGATGCGCCAGCACTACCGGCGCGGGCTGGCCGAACTGCCGCCGGAGCTGCGGGAGGATCCGCTGGAGGAGTGGATGAGCCGTGTACTGCGCCGGCACGGGCGGGAGTTCAGCGAGGACCTGGTCGTCGGCCAGTGGACCATCGATCCCGTTCCGCCGTCCCTGCGGCTGCCGGTGGACCTGCCTTCCGTGCCGGTCCGCTATGTGCCCTACAACGGTGAGGCGACGATCCCCGGGTGGCTGCGGGAACCGCCCCGGCGGCCCCGGGTCTGTCTGACGCTCGGCAGGTCGTTCCGTGAGGTGGTGGGCGCGGACCGGACCTCGGTCGGCGATCTGCTGGCCGCGGTGGCCGAGCTGGATGTCGAGGTGGTCGCCACGTTCAACGCCGACCAGCTCGATCCGGGCACGCGGGTGCCGGACAATGTGCGCGTCGTCGACTTCGCACCCCTGGACGTCCTGCTGCCCACCAGCGAGGCGATCGTCCACCACGGCGGCTCGGGGACGCTCCAGACCGCGCTGGCGCACGGGGTGCCCCAGGTCATCGTGCCGGCCAAGATGTGGTGCAACGTCCCCAAGGCGCACCGGGTACGGGACGCGGGAGCCGCTCTGTGCGTCGAGCCGGAGCGGCTGACGCCGGACGGACTGCGCGCCTCGCTCGTCCGCGTGCTGCGGGAGCCGTCGTTCCGGGCGAACGCGGACAGGCTGCGCCGGGAAGTGCTCGGCACCCCCGCTCCGGCCGACATCGTGCCGGTGCTGGAGCGGCTCACGGCCGAGCACCGGTCGCGCTAGCGGCCGGTACTCGGTTGTACGCGTGCGGGAGCCGGTGCTGTGCGTGCGGGGCCCGGTTATCAGCGTTGCGCGGCCGGTGGTCGTCGCCGCGTCGGCGAAAACCCCTTCTCCGGGTACGGGGCCCGGTGCTCGGCGGGCCGGGCCCGTCCTACGCGGGCGGGGTGCTCCCGATCCGGGGGAACGGGGCGGTCGAGAAGATCACCTCGACCGGCACCTCGAAGTACTCCGCGATCCGCAGGGCCAGATAGAGGCTCGGGCTGTACTCGCCGCGCTCCAGATAGCCCACCGTCTGGTAGTGCACTCCGAGGGCGTCGGCGAGCTGTCTGCGGGTGATGGCGCGTTCCGCCCGCAGTACGGCGATGCGGTTGTGCACCGCTTCGGCACCGGTGCCGGTCCTGGTGCGTCCCTGGTCACCGGTGCGCCGGCCCACGGCGGACCGGCCGGAGCCGGGGCCGGGTTCCGTCTCCCCGGCCACCGGCCCCGCGTCGCCGCGGGCCCGCTCAGCGTTCCTGCTGGATGCCCTCTTACCCAACGCGCTTCAATGCCTCCTGCTGCCGTGCCTCGACCTTCGACCCCGTCTCGCCGCGCGCCGTTCGGCGCAGCACCATCGGTGCGATCAGCAGGGCGACCACGGCCCAGGCCAACAGCACACCCGCGGTCATGGGCCGCCGCCAGGAATCCCCCAGCTCGACCGCGACCGCCGCGTCGGGCAGCAGCGCGGCCCGGGTGCCCAGGCCGAGCCAGTACACGGGGAAGATCTGGGCGATGGCCTGCAGCCAGCCGGCCAGGGAGGCGATCGGGTAAAAGATACCCGAGATCCCCAGCAGTCCCATCGTCGGGAAGATCCCCCAGGTGTTGGCGCCCCGCGGGCTCTTCACCATGGCCCCGATGATCAGGCCGATCGGCAGGGTGGCGAGCAGCCCGAGGACCAGGACCCACAGCAGATTGAACCACTTGGAGAGTTCGCTGGTCACCAGGTCGTCGAAGAGGAACAGGCTGGGGATCAGGATGATCAGCAGGGTGGTCAGGCTGCTCAGTGCGATCCCCAGCACCCGGCCGCTGATATAGCCGACGATGCCCTGCGGCACCGTCTTGGCCCGCAGCAGTGTGCCGTCCTCCCGCTCGGCCGAAAGACCGAACGCCGTCCCGCCCAGGGTCTGGAAGGCCAGGAGGCCCCCGATCATGCTCGGCATGGACAGCGTCGCCAGCGAGAGGTCGGTGCCGTCCACGGTCGAGTTGCGCATGAAGAACAGCACCGTGAGGAAGACGCCACCGAGGAAGAGGTAGTACACGATGTCGCCGGGCGTGGTCAGGGACTGCCGGAACTCGGTCCAGCCTCGGCGCATGCCGAGCCGGACGGCGTACAGGGTGGGGTTCACCGGCTCGCCTCCCGGAAGGCCGCGATCGCTTCGATCGCCTCGTCGGTGCGGCCGGCCTCGAACTGCCGGACCATGGTCATGTAGGTGTCCTCCAGGCTGGCCCGGCGCACCTCCAGATCGCAGATCCGCTCCCCGTGCTGCTTGTACAGCTCGTGGACGAACTTGGCGGCGTCGGGGGTGGCGTGGACGAGGTGTTCACCGTCCTCCACTCTCCAGCGGACCTCGGCCTTGCCCGACGTCTGGCGGGCGAGCTGGTCGGCGCTGCCGTCGGCGACGATCTGGCCCCCGGCCAGGATCAGGATGCGGTCGGACAGCTTCTCGGCCTCGTCCAGGTCGTGTGTGGTGAGCAGGATCGTGGTGTCCTCCAGATCGGAGAGCCGGTGCACGACATCGTGGAAGTCCCGGCGGGCCTTGGGGTCGAACCCGACGGTGGGCTCGTCGAGGAACAGCACCTCCGGCCGTCCGACGATGCCGATCGCCACATCGAGGCGGCGGCGCTGCCCGCCGGACAGTGACCCGATCTTCTGGTCCGCCTGCTCCTCCAGGCTCACCATGGCGATCAGCTCGTCCACGTCCCGTGGGCGGGGCCGCTGCGCGGTGGAGTAGGGCCGGTAGAACTCGCCCAGCTGGGCGAGCAGTTCGCGGACCTTCCACCGCCCGTGGTCGCGCCACGACTGGAGGACGATCCCGAGTCTGGCCCGCCAGTACTCGTCGCCCTTGGCCGGATCGACGCCGAGCACACTGACCTCGCCCGCCGAGCGGGTGCGGAACCCCTCCATGATCTCGATGGTCGTGGTCTTCCCGGCGCCGTTCGGCCCGAGCAGGGAGAGGACCTCCCCCCTGCGGACGCTGAAGTCCACCCCGTTCAGCACGTCCTTCGACCCGTACCGCATCCGCAGACCACGAATGTCGATCACTCGTTCATCGGCTAACCCGCCCGGAGGTCCGGCGGCCTGGCTCAGCTCGTGCAGATCGCTTGCGCCTGCCATAGGCCCTCTACCTTTCGATCAGACTTGTTGGATCGAAGATAGTACGTCTACTACGAACCGTACAAGTCGCGCGTCAACTATTGGTGACTCACCGTGAGAACGGCGGGTCAGCGTGCAAGGGGCAGTTGCAGGGTGGCACCCGTGGCACCGGACCGCAGCCGGCGCAGTACGGGGCCGGTGCGCCGTACCCCGGGCGCCTCGCCCGCCAGCACCCGCAGCCCGGACTCGGTCCCCAGCCGGGCCAGCGGCGCGAGCAGCGCGGCGGGCAGGCCGCTGCCGAACGCCAGGGGCGCCCCGCGCCGTTCCCTGGCCAGGTCGAAGGCGCCCGGCTCCGGATGGGCCCGGGGGTCCCGCTCGGCCGCCTCGACCGCCACCACGACCTGGCTGCCCGAAGCCACGGCCGTGCCGGCCAGTTCGAGGTCCTCCCGCGCGAACAGGGGCACCAGCCGGACCGGCGGGGCGTACCGCAGCGTCTCCCCGACCGCCGCGGGCGCGAGGTCCGGGTCGTCGCACAGCGCCCGCCACTGTGCGGGGTGGTCGAGCAGGGCGGACACCGCGCCGCAGAACAGGGTCGCGGACAGTTCGGGCCCGACGAGGGCCAGCAGCATGCACACCGACCGCGCCTCGTCCGGGTGTGTCGTCCGCAGCAAGGCGCCGACCAGGTCGACGTCGCCCGGCTCCGGGCGGGCCCGGCGGCGAAGCTCGATCACATCGGTGAGCAGGGACCGCATGTCCCCGATGGCTGTGATCAGCTGGTGCGCCGTGCGCAGATGCGGCGAGCACACCATGGCGTCCAGGACACCCGCCGCGCCCCGGCACAGCGCCGCGAAACGGTCGCGCTCGGTGTCCGGTACGCCGAGCAGCTCCCGGACGAATTCCGTGGCGGCCGGGTCCGCGACGTCCGTGCGCAGGTCGAACTCCTTCCCCGCGGCGGCCAGCGCCCGTCGCTGGGCCCGCTCGGCGGCGGGCCGCAGGCGCTCCAGGGCCGCCGAGCCGAGCAGCGGCTCGGTCAGCTCCCGGACCCGCTCGTAGTCGGCCCGGTCGGCGGTCAGGAACACCTCGTGGAACGGCAGGATCTCGCGCAGCGCGGGCACTTCCCACGGCATGGGCTCCCGCTGTTCTTCCTCGCCGGCCGCCTCCGTGCCGTCCAGGCCGTCGGCGCCGGGGGGCCGGGGGCTGAGCCTCGGGTCGCGCAGCGCGGCGGCGGCGACCTCGTGGTCGGCGGTGACCCACGCCTCGGCGCTGCTCCAGTACAGCGGCCCCCGGTCCCGGATCAGTTCGCCGAGCCGGTGCGGGTCGTCGCTCGCGGCCCGCAGCAGCAGGGCGTACGGGTCCTCCTTCGTCCCGATGATCCACTGGACGCCGCGGTGCGTGAGCAGCACCCGGCCCAGTTCGCTGTCGGTCATGCTCACCATGGGCTCAACTCCGCGTCGATATGTCGGTACATCAATTCGGGTCTTCGATGGGGGCGTCGTCAGGAAGCGATACGGGCTGCCGGGGCCTGGCGTGGGCGGCCCGGGTCAGGTCAGGGACAGGCCGCCGTCGACCGGCAGCACCACGCCGGTCAGATAGTGGGCGCCCGGCCCGGTCAGCCGGGTGATCCACCAGGCGATCTCCTCGGGGGTGCCGACCCGGCCCTGGGGCGTCCGGGTACCGACGTGGTGGAGCAGCCCGTCGTACTGCTGGGGCGACATGCCCGCCCGCGGGCCGAACCCGGTGTCGACCACCCCCGGGGCGACGCCGACCACCCGGATGCCGCGCGGTGCCAGCTCCACCGCCCAGGTGCGGGTCAGGAAGTCGAGTGCGGCCTTGGCCGCGCCGTATACGCCGTTGTCCGGCCAGGCCCTGGTGCCGCGCGCGCCGGACGAGCTGATGTTGACCACGGTGCCGCCGCCGTCGGCC
Organism: Streptomyces sp. NPDC055078; assembly: GCF_053607985.1. NCBI lineage: Bacteria > Bacillati > Actinomycetota > Actinomycetes > Kitasatosporales > Streptomycetaceae > Streptomyces > Streptomyces sp. NPDC055078. The sequence goes on along the minus strand of NZ_JBSGUP010000299.1, from coordinate 2,421 downwards.
GCCAGGGCGTCGAGCGCGCAGCGGGTGAGCAGGACGGGTGCGATGAGATTGGTGGCGAACTGGGTGGTCACCTGCTGCCGGTCGGTGTCGGCGAGGGGGCGGTAGCCCAGGGCCGCCGCGTTGTTCACCAGGACGTCGATCCCGCCCAGTTCGCGCAGCGCGGTGTCCACGACCGTCCGCGGCGCGTCCGGTTCGGTGAGGTCGGCGGGGAGTGTCGTGATGGTGTCGTATCCCTTGGCCGTCTCGGCCAGGGTGTCGGCCGTGCGGCCGACGACGAGCACGGCGGCGCCGTCGTCGGCGAAGGCCCGTGCGGTGGCCCGGCCGATGCCGGAGCCGCCGCCGGTCACCACGACCGTACGCGGAGCGGAGGGCGGAGGGGCGGTGTCAGGCATCGGTCCTCGCAGGGTCGTGGTGTCCCGCCGCGCGGTAGGGAGCCGGTCCTTCGGGCGGTGGCGCACCGGCTCCCGGCCCGTGACTCCGGTGCTCGGCGGTGAGCGCCTCCAGCGCCGGGACGACGTCCCGGGGAGCCGGGGTGGCCAGCGTCTCCCGGCGCAGCCGTTCCGCTCCGGCGGCGAACGACGGCTCGGTCAGTACGCGGTTCAGGGCGTGGCGCAGGGCGTCGGCGGTCAGTTTCCCGGCGTCCAGGTGCAGTCCGGCGCCCGACCGTGCCATCCGTTCGGCCCGGATGCCGTTGTCCCACATGGTGCCGGGGACGAGGATCTGCGGGACGCCGTACAGCAGGGCCGTGTGGACCGTGCCGGAACCGCCGTGGCTGATGAGGGCCGAGCAGCTCGGCAGCAGTACGTCCATCGGTACGAAGTCCACGGCGCGGACGTTGTCCGGAAGCCGGGGGACCTCCCGCAGCTGCCCGGCGTTGAGGGTGGCGACGACCTCGACGTCCAGCCCGGCCACCGCGTCCACCAGTTCGCCGATGGACGCCTGGTCGCCGCCCATCACCTCACGGTGCGACACCCCGAGGGTCAGACAGACCCTGGGGCGCTTCGGCGGTTCGCGCAGCCAGCGCGGGACGCTGCCCCGGCCGTTGTAGGACACACAGCGGACCGGGAGATACGGCAGGTCGACCGGGAGCCGCAGGGAGGTGGGCACGGGGTCGACGGTCCACTGACCGACCACCAGGTCCTCGGTGAACGTACCGCCGTGGCGCTCCATCACCCAGCCGAGCCACTCCCGCATCGGGTCCTCGCGCAGTCCGGCGGGGCGCCGGCGCAGGGCCGCCAGATAGCTCTCCCGCATCCGGCCGACCAGGTCCAGGCCGAACATCAGCCGGGCGTGCGCCGCGCCGGTCACCCGGGCGGCCACCGCCCCGGCGAAGGTCAGCGGGTCCCAGATCACCAGGTCGGGCCGCCAGCCCCGGGCGAAGTCCACCAGCTCGTCGATCATCTCGTTCGACGAGTAGTTCTGGAAGACGGCCGAGGTCATCGCGGTGAACACCCCGTGCATATGGTCGTACGTGAGCTTCTGCGGGCGCAGTTCGTCCATCGCCAGGAGGAGCTGGGCGTCCGGGGCGTCGGCGTCGTCCGCGTAGGTCTCGCGCGACTCGTCCTCCCGTTCCCGCAGCTCCTCCATCACCCGGTCCTCGTTGAGCGCGCGGCCGACGGGCACCGCGGTCAGCCCGGTGCGGGAGATCACCTCCGCCAGGTCGGGGTGGCTCGCGACACAGACCTCGTGCCCGGCGACCCGCAGCGCCCAGGCCAGCGGCACCTGGGCGTGGACGTGGTTGCGCGCGCCGAAGGTCGTGAACAGGACGCGCATCAGCGCTCCCGGGCCGCTCGCTCGACGTGCTCCTTGGCGAGCAGCATCGTCGCGGTGCTGTTGCGGCCCAGCGCGTCGCGGACGAATCCGCGCGCGTCGTCCACGGTGGCGCCCTCCCCGAGGACCGGTACGACGGCTTCGGGGTTGAGGACGACGGTGTGTGTCGAGGTGACGGTGCACCCGGACGGGCTCTTCTCGATCTGCCAGCGGCCGTTGTGGACCGTCATCAGCGCGGGTGTCCTGAGCTGCTTGTAGACGATGGTGGCGGTGGGGAAGCAGACCCGTACGGACTTGGTGGTGTGCACGGCGCCGTTCGGGGTGCGGGTGTCCATCTCCAGCAGCTGTACGTTCGGGGTGTTCTCCTCGACCTCCACCCGCTGCACATGCGGCAGCCGCTGCTGCCACTGCCGCGCGTCGTACAGGAAGTCGTAGACGTCGGCGGGGTCGCCGGCCACCTCCACCACATCGTCGAAGCTCAGCCCCAGGTCGCCGTGTCCGGGCTGCTGTTCCACCGCGTCGCGGAGCGCGGACAGTTCCTTGCCGCTGTTGCCCTCGATGGCCCGGGTGATCCACTCGACGCCGCCGGGGTCGTCGTCCACCGCGCGGAAGTCATGGGTGAGGCGGACGAGCGACCGGGTGGCCGAGAGC
>NZ_JBSGUP010000298.1:0-9830 GCF_053607985.1 Streptomyces sp. NPDC055078 | reverse complement strand
GCCTCCTTAAGGAGGCCGTCGAAACGGCGTGGTCGCGACCGCCCTGAAGCGGTGTCGTCGCGACCGCCTCCTAGACGAGCCGGTCGCGGAGTTCCCCGGCGGCCGTGCGCAGGAGCGTCAGCACCTCGCCGTGCAGGGCCTCCGGGGTGACGCGCTCGATGGTGCACCCCACATGGAGGGCCGCGATCACCCGGCCGTCCCAGCGGTGCAGTGGGACGGCGATGGAGTGGGAGCCGCGTTCGACGTCGTGGGCGACATAGGCCCAGCCGTTCTCGCGGATACGGTCGAACTCCTCGTCACCCTCGCCGTCACCGCCGTCACCGCCGTCACCGCCGTCACCGCCGTCACCGGGGGACCCTGCCGCGCTCTCCACGGCCGCCCGGCGGGCAGCGCGTTCGTCGGGGGTCAGATGCGCGAGGAGGACCTTGCCCAGCGAGGAGACGGCGACCGGTGTCCGGTAGCCGATTCCGCTGCCCACGGCGATCAGCCGGTTCGGTACGGCACGGGCGACGATCACCGCGTCGGCGCCGTCCAGCACCGCCACCGAACACGCCTCGTCCACCTGCGCGCAGATACGGTCGCAGACCGGCTGCAGCACCGCGCTGACCGGGTTCGACGCCAGATAGCCGGTGGCGAGCCGCAGCACCCCCGGGCTCAGCTCATAGGAGCGGCCCTCGGCCACGAGATAGCCGAGGTGCTCCAGCGTCAGCACCGCGCGCCGCACGGTCGCCCGGGACAGACCCAGCTCACGGGCGAGATCCGCCTGCGTCAGCCGCCGGTGCCCGGCGCCGAACGCGGACAGGACCGCGAGGCCCCGCGCGAGCGCCTCCGAGAAGTCCGCCGGGTTGGCCGCGCCCGCCAGCCGGCGCTCCTGCCGTGCGGCGCTGTCCTTGTCCGCCAGGCGCCCCATGTGTGTCATCCCATCAGATAGCCGTGCATGGCCGGAGCAGGGTATCCAGGCGAACGAACGTGCGTCAATCGAACGCTATCCGGCGAGGGCCCGGCGACTCCTGCCCGAGGACTCCCGCCAGGTCTCCCGCCCGGGGACCCCGGCGGGCCGTGCGGGGCTCCCGCGACAGAAGATCCTCATGCGTCCGTGGCCGAACGGCGGAACAATCTCCAGTGGAAGGGAGCGGTCATGGCCGGCACTCAGCCCGACGAGAACGCCATGGGCGATGAGGTCTACCAGCCCGGGAGCCCCGACGACAACGAGGTCCGCGAGGACGAGGGCATCCTCGACCCCGAGGACACCCTCATCGACCGGGGCGCGGCCCCTACGACGAGGGCTGGTCCCCTCCGGAGCGGCCTCTGGGCGCCGACCGGACGGGCACGACCGCGCGGGAGCAGCGGGAGGGCGAGACGCTGGACCAGCGGCTGGCCGAGGAACTGCCGGAGGACTGGGACGACCTGGCGGGCGACGGGTTCGGCGACGCGGCCGACACGGACGGCGAGCTTCTCGACGACGAAGTGGGCGACCGGCGCGCGGGCCGGCTCGTCGCCCCGGACGAGGGCGCCCACGAGGACGAGGAGAAGGACCTGGTGGCACGCGACGAAGGCATCTCCGGAGCAGCCGCGTCCGCCGAGGAAGCCGCCGTCCATGTGGTGCCCGACGACGCCCCCGACACCCCCTGAGCCCCGGTCACCGCGTTCGGGAAGTACTCGCACCCCGTACAGCGTTAGAGCGGGAGCGAACACTTTCCCGAGGGCGGAACGCCCCGCGACCGCGGAGGACGCATGCACGGCGAATACAAGGTCCCCGGCGGCAAGCTCGTCGTCGTCGATCTGGAGGTGGAGGACGGCCTCCTCAAGAACGTCCGGGTCGCCGGTGACTTCTTCCTCGAACCCGACGAGGCCATCGCGCGGATCGACTCGGCGCTGGAAGGCGCTCCCTCGGACACGGACACCAGAGGGCTGAAGGACCGTATCGACGTCGCGCTTCCCGAGTCGGCGGTCCTGTTCGGCTTCACCACCGAAAGCGTCGCCATCGCCGTACGGCGGGCGCTGGCCCACGCCACGGACTGGAGCGACTACGACTGGCAGCTCATCCATGAAGCCCCTCAGTCGCCCGCCCTCCACATGGCACTGGACGAGGTCATCACCGAGGAGGTCGCCGCCGGGCGGCGGCCACCGACGCTCCGGGTCTGGCAGTGGGACTCCCCCGCCGTCATCATCGGCAGCTTCCAGTCCTTGCGCAACGAGGTCGACCCCGAGGGCACGGCCCGCCACGGTGTCACGGTCGTACGCCGGATCTCCGGCGGCGGTGCCATGTTCGCCGAGCCCCGGAGCACCATCACCTACTCCCTCGCCGTGCCCGATTCACTGGTATCCGGACTGTCCTTCGCGGACTCCTACGCCTACCTCGACGACTGGGTCCTCGGCGCGCTCGGCGACATGGGCATCAAGGCGTGGTACCAGCCCCTCAACGACATCGCCACCGAGGTCGGCAAGGTCGCCGGTGCCGCCCAGAAGCGGATGGTCGGTCCGGACGGCGGCCCCGGGGCGGTCCTGCACCATGTGACGATGGCGTACGACATCGACGCGGACAAAATGCTCGAAGTGCTGCGCATCGGCCGGGAGAAGCTGTCCGGCAAGGGCACCGCGAGCGCGAAGAAGCGGGTGGATCCGCTGCGGCGGCAGACGGGGCTGCCGCGCGAGACCGTCATCGAGCGGATGATCGACTCGTTCCGCACCCGGTACGGCCTCACCGAGGGCAAGGTCACCGACGAGGAGATGGCCGCCGCCGAGGACCGGGTCCGCACCAAGTTCCAGAACCCCGAGTGGACGGCGCGCGTGCCGTAGGACGGGGCGGGTTCCGTCCGGTACGGGAGGGTCACCGGCCCCGGCCGGGCTCCCGCCCGCCCCGAAAGTCACCGGACCGGGTCCGGGCCGACGGACGACGCCCGGCCGAAGCCGGTATCGGTTCCGGTGCCGGTACCGGTCGTCGTGACGAGGGGCGGGCGCCTGTCGTACCAGCGCAGTTCGGCCTCCAGCTGGGCGGCGAGGGAGATCAGCGTCTCCTCGCTGCCCGCGGGGCCGAGGAGCTGGGCGCCGACGGGCAGGCCGTCGGCGGTGAATCCGGCCGGGACGCCGACGGCGGGCCAGCCGAGGACGTTCCAGGGCCAGGCGTACGGGCAGGCGGCGGCCATGGTGACGTTGGTGCGCCAGGCACCGAGGCCGTCGTAGGCGCCGATACGCGGCGGCGGGGTGGCGGTCGTCGGGGTCAGGACCACATCGAAGCCCCGGCCGTGGAAGATCTCACCGATCCGGCTGTGCTGGCGGGCCTCGCGGGCGCGGGCCGCCCGCACCACCCGCCCGCCGAGCCGCCGTCCGGAGCGGATGGCACTGCGGGTGCGCGGGTCGAGCAGGGCCGGCTCGGGGTGTCCGGCGGCGGCCTCGGCGATCCCCGAGGTGGCGCGCGGAATGAACGCGAGCCCGATCAGCCCGTAGCGCGGCCGGGCCTCCGTCACCTCGTGGCCGAGCCGGGCGAGTGTCTCGGCGACGGCCGTGACGGCCCGGCGGACCTCGGGGTGCGGGGTGGCGCCGGTGAGGGTCAGCGGCGGTCGCCAGGCGAGCGCGATCCGCAGCCGGCCGGGTTCCCGGGTGGCCGCGGCCGACGCGTCGATCACCTCGGGCCGGTGGGGGTCGAGCCCGAAGGGGAGGAGCGGGCCCTGTACGGCGTCGAGGAGCAGCGCGGCGTCCGCGACGGTCCGGGCGAGGGGTCCATTGACCGCGAGCCCCTGGAACGCGTCCGGGTGGGGATGGAGGGAGACCCGTCCCCGCTGTGGCTTGATGCCGACGAGATGGGTCCAGGCGGCGGGGATACGGATGGATCCCGCACCGTCCGAGCCGAGGGCGGCGGGCACGAGCCCGGCGGCCACCGCTGCGGCCGAACCGCCGGACGATCCCCCGGGGGTGTGGCCGGTCGACCAGGGGTTACGGGTCGCCCCGAACGCGGGCCCCTCCGTGAACGGCCACTGCCCCAGCTCACAGGAGTTCGTCTTGCCGACGATCACGGCACCGGCCGCGCGCAGCCGCCGCGCCGCTTCGGCGTCCGCGGTCGCGGCGGCAGGCTCACCGCAGCAGCCGAAGTGGGTGGGCAGACCGGCCACATCCGTGTCGTCCTTGACGGCGACCGGCACCCCGAGGAGCGGCAGCCGCTCCCCCGCCGCCAGCCGCCGGTCGGCGTCCCTCGCCTCGGCGATGGCTTCCTCGCCCCGTACCCGGCGAAAGGCGTTGACGGTGCTCTGCGTGGCCTCGATGCGTTCGACGGCGCTCGCCACGAGCGACTCCGACGTGGTGTCGCCGTCCCTGAGGGCTCGTACACACCACATCAGTCCCCCGGACCCGTCCGGTGCCTGGTCCGGTGCCATGGCCGCCCACCTCGCCTTCCGTTGCTCCGAAGAAAGAGAGAAGCAAGAGAACAAGAGAACTGAGGGAGAACAGTGAACTGGAGAGTAACCAGCCGGTTGGCACCGGGCAACAGCGCGGCCCGCCCCGGTCCCGCCTGCGGCACGAGACACCGCCGTACCGCTCCTGTCACGCCGTGTCTCACCGTGGCCGTGAGTCGCGTCTCGCCTGTCCCGCGCGCCGGGCGTGCCCCGGCGGACGCGGGCGGGGCGGCCCGCGAAGGCCGCATTGGTCCGAACGGGTGAGCGACGCACGCACCGGTCACCGCGCGCGCCGGCCACCACGGGCGCCGGCCACCGCGCCCGCCGGTCAGGCGTCAGGCGGTCAGGCGGTCAGGCGGTCAGGCGGTCAGCGCGGGGATGATCGCCGAGCCGTACGCGTCGATCGTCGCCTCCTTCGCGTCGTGCATGTCATAGACCGCGAACTGGTCGACACCCAGCGCCCTCAGGGCCTTCAGCTTCTCGATGTGCGCCTCGGCGGGCCCCAGCAGACAGAAGCGATCGACGATGTCGTCCGTGACGAAGTCCGTGGACGGGTTCCCGGCGCGGCCGTGGTGGCTGTAGTCGTAGCCTTCGCGCGCCTTGATGTACGAGGTGAGGGCCTCGGGCACCAGGGCCGAGTGCTCGCCGTAGCGGGCCACCAGATCGGCGACGTGGTTGCCGACCATGCCGCCGAACCAGCGGCACTGGTCCCGCGCGTGCGCCAGGTCGTCGCCGACGTAGGCGGGGGCGGCGACGCAGATGGTGAGGGAGTCCGGGTCGCGTCCGGCGTCGGAGGCGGCGGTGCGTACGGCGGTGATCATCGACTCGGTCAGATAGGGGTCGGCGAGCTGGAGGATGAAACCGTCGGCCCGCTGCCCGGCGAGGGCCAGCGCCTTGGGGCCGTACGCCGCCATCCACACCGGCAGCCTGCCGTCCCGGACCCAGGGCAGCCGCAGGGGCTGCCCGTCGACAACGGCCTCCCGGCCCTCGGCGAGATCGCGGATGACCTCGATCGCCTCCCCGAGCCGGGCCAGGGTGTTCGGCTTGCGCCCGGCGACGCGCATCGCGGAGTCGCCCCGGCCGATACCGCAGACCGTACGGTTGCCGTACATGTCGTTGAGGGTGGCGAAGGTGGAGGCGGTCACCTCCCAGGTGCGGGTGCCGGGGTTGGTCACCATGGGCCCGACGATCAGCCGCTCCGTGTGTTCCAGGATGCGGCTGTAGACGACGAAGGGCTCCTGCCAGAGCACCGCCGAGTCGAAGGTCCAGCCGTAGCGGAAGCCGTTGCGCTCCGCGCGCCGCATCAGTGATACGACGGCCGAGGCCGGCGGGTCCGTCTGGAGGACGAGTCCGAAGTCCATGAGCCTGGCCCTTTCATCCGAGGTACTGACAGGTGCCGCGCGGGTCGGCCGGTGCTGCCCGGCGCGGCCGGTGAACTCCCGACGACCGACGACCGACGGCTGACGGCTGACGGCTGACGCCCGCCTCGCCGCGCGCAAGGGCGCGGTCGCCGCCCGGCGGGTCTCTCATGTCGCGAACTGGCAGATCCCCCGTGGCACATACGCCCCATGCCCCGCGTGGCCCACATAGTCGCGGTTCTCGATCACCACGACGCCGCGTGACAGCACCGTCTCCACCCGCCCCGTGACACGCTTCCCCTCGTACGCCGAGTAGTCGACGTTCATATGGTGGGTCTCGGCGGACATGATCTGCTCGGCGTGCGGGTCGTAGATGACGATGTCGGCGTCGGCCCCCGGGGCGATCGTGCCCTTCCTCGGATACAGGCCGAACATTCTGGCCGGCGTCGCGCAGGCGATCTCGATCCAGCGGCGAAGGGTGAGGTGCCCGTCGACAACGGCCTGGTGCAGCAGGTCCATTCGGTTCTCGACGCCCGGCAGACCATTGGGGATCCTGGAGAAGTCACCCCGGCCCAATTCCTTCTGGTCCTTGAAACAGAACGGGCAGTGGTCGGTGGAAACGACCTGTAGATCGTTGGTCCGCAGTCCGCGCCACAGGGCCGCCTGATGCTCCCTCGGGCGCAGGGGGGTGGAGCAGACGTATTTGGCGCCTTCGAATCCGGGTTCCGCCAGATTGTCGGTCGACAGGAACAGATACTGCGGGCAGGTCTCGCCGAAGACCGGAAGGTCCTCGTCACGGGCTCGCGCCAACTCGGCGACGGCTTCCTGAGCCGACACATGCACCACATAGAGCGGTGCGCCCGCCACCTGGCTGAGCCGGATCATCCGATGGGTCGCCTCGGCTTCGAGAAGCGCCTTGCGGACTTCACCGTGATATCGCGGATCCCGCTCACCGCGCGCCAGCGCCTGCTCCACCAGAACGTCGATGGCCAGCCCGTTCTCCGCGTGCGTCATGATAAGTCCGCCGTTGGAGCCGGCGCGCTGCATGGCACGGAGAATCTGCCCGTCGTCGGAGAGAAAGACTCCCGGGTAGGCGGTGAAGAGCTTGAACGAACTGACACCGGACGCGACGAGTCTGTCCATTTCCTTGAGCGAGGACTCGTTCACATCGGACATGATCATGTGAAACGCGTAGTCGATCGCGCATTTCCCGTCCGCCTTCTCATGCCATGCGTCGAGACCCTCGGTGAGCGAGCCGCCCCTGGGCTGAATGGCGAAGTCGACAATGGTCGTCGTACCGCCCCAGGCCGCCGCCCGGGTTCCCGTCTCGAAGGTGTCGGATGCGGTGGTGCCGCCGAAGGGCATTTCCATATGGGTGTGGGCGTCGACCCCGCCCGGGATCACATACTTCTGGTCGGCGTCGATAACCGTGTCGGCGGTCCACTCCTGACTGCCGGGGGTGGCCATGGCGACGACACGGCCCCCCTCGATGAGCACGTCGGCATGGAGTTCGTCGGCCGCGGTGATGACCAGTCCGCCTCGGATCAGGGTGCGGGTGCTGCTCATACGGGTGCGCTCCCTCTGGATGCGTACGGATCGGATGGATCAGGTGAGTCCGGTGAACACCGTGAAAACGGCGAGTACGGAGGCGGTACCGGGCCCGTATCAGACACTCCGCAGCGCCCGTTCGAGAATCGACGCGCCCTCTTCCGCCTCGGCGACGGTCAGGGAGAGCGGCGGGGCGATCCGCAGGACGCTGGTGTTGTGGCCGCCGCCCTTGCCGATCAGCAGCCCGCCCTCGCGGGCGGCCTCCAGCACCGCCGACGCGGCGGCCGGATCGGCCTCATCGGTCCCGGGCCTGACCAGTTCGATCCCGATCATCAGCCCCCGGCCGCGCACCTCGCGTACGGCGGGCACACCCGCCGTGATCCCCCGCAGCCGCTCGATCAGCAGTCCCCCGACGCGGCGGGCGTTGCCCTGGAGGTCGTGCTCCAGCAGATGGGTGAGATTGGCGTTGCCCGCGGCCATGGTGACCGGGGAGCCGCCGAAGGTCGAAATGGAGTTGGCGTCCAGGGAGTTCATGATCTCGGCGGAGCCGACGACTCCGCCGACGGACATGCCGTTGCCGATGCCCTTGGCGAAGGTGAGCAGGTCCGGGGGGCCGCTGTCGGCGTGTGCCTGCCAGCCCCAGAAGTGGTCGCCGGTACGGCCCCAGCCGGTCTGCACCTCGTCGGAGATCCACAGGATGCCGTGGCGGTCGAGGACTTCACGGAACGCGGCGTACAGCCCGTCCGGCGGTGAGGTGAAGCCGCCGACGCCCTGGATGGGTTCGGCGATCAGGGCGGCGACATCGCGGGTGTGGCCGAGCAGATCCTCCAGATCGGCCACGCACGCCTTGATGAACTCCGGGTCGGACAGCTCCGCGTAGGGGCCCCGGGTGCGCACCCCGCCGTGGACATACAGCGTCTGGAGCGGGGAGAGCGAGGTGGGCGACCAGGCGCGGTTGCCGGTGATCGAGACGGCCGAGAAGGAGCGGCCGTGGTAGCTGTTGCGCATCGCCAGGACCTGGTTGGACCGGCGGTGGCCGGTCGCCAGGAGCAGGGCGGTGTCATTGGCCTCGGTGCCCGATGTGGTGAAGAAGACCCGGGCGTCGGGGATGCCGGAGAGGGTGGCGATGCGCTCGGCGAGTTCGACCATGGGGCGGTTGAGATAGAGCGTGGAGGAGTGGACGAGCCGTCCTGCCTGGTCGCCGACCGCCTTGGTGACCTCGGGGAGGGCGTGGGCGGTCATGGTGGTGAGGATGCCGCCGAAGAAGTCGAGATAGCGGTTGCCGTCCGCGTCCCAGACATGGCGGCCCTCGCCGTGGGTGATCTCGATGGGCCGCCGGTAGTAGAGCGCGACCCAGTCGGGGACGACGGCCCGGTGCCGGTCGTACAGGCTCACGGCCGCACCAGCCCTTCGTAGGCGTCGGGCCTGCGGTCGCGGTAGAACGCCCACTGCTGCCGGACCTCCTCGATGAGATCGAAGTCGAGGTCGCGGACGAGCAGTTCCTCCGATGTGTCGCTGGCGACCTCGCCGACGAACTGTCCCCGGGGGTCGACGAAGTAGCTCGTGCCGTAGAAGTCGTTGTCGCCGTACTCCTCCTGGCCGACGCGGTTGATGGCGGCGATGAAGTACTCGTTGGCGACGGCCGCGGCCGGCTGTTCGAGCTGCCAGAGGTAGGAGGAGAGCCCGCGTGAGGTGGCGGACGGGTTGTAGACCAACTGGGCTCCGTGCAGGCCCAGTTGCCGCCAGCCCTCCGGGAAGTGGCGGTCGTAGCAGATATAGACGCCGACCTTGCCGACCGCGGTGTCGAAGACGGGCCAGCCGGCGTTGCCCGGCCTGAAGTAGTACTTCTCCCAGAATCCCTTGACCTGGGGGATGTGGTGCTTGCGGTATTTGCCGAGGTACGAGCCGTCGGCGTCGATGACCGCTGCGGTGTTGTAGTAGAAGCCCGTGCCCTCGATCTCGAAGACGGGGACGACGACCACCATGCCGGTCTCGCGGGCGAGGTCCCGCATCCGGCGCACGGTGGGCCCGTCGGGGACCGGTTCGGCCCAGCGGTAGTGCTCGGGCTCCTGGACCTGGCAGAAGTAGGGCGCGTTGAAGACCTCTTGGAATCCGATGACCTTCGCGCCCCGGCGGGCGGCCTCACGGGCGTGTTCCTCGTGTTTGGCGATCATGGATTCGGTGTCGCCGGTCCAGGTCGCCTGGACGAGTGCGGCACGTACGACATGGGCCATGAGCTGCTCCTTCGGCCGGGCGTCAGCGAGCCTCTACGCCCGTAGACACGGTGCGTAGATGGAGAACGTAAGCCCCGCCACAGACTGGGGCAAGACCATCGCCGACAACCAGCAGAATCGATCTTCTTTCACCCGGGCGGTGGACATCCGGGCTCCGCGCGGCCGTCGTCCAAACGGTCACGCGGGGCCGGGGGGTGGCGCGGGGCCGGGGTCCGGCCCGGGTGCGGCTCGGGGCGGGGGGCCGGGGGGTGGCGCTGCCCCCGGGTGCGGCTCAGTGCCGGGGGCGCGGGCTCAGGGGCCCC
>NZ_JBSGUP010000297.1:0-9831 GCF_053607985.1 Streptomyces sp. NPDC055078 | reverse complement strand
TAGGTGATGACCCGGTACCCGGCGTCCAGCAGGGCCGGTACCTGTCCTTCCCAGGAGTTCCCGTCCAGCGGGTAGCCGTGGATCAGGACGACCGGACGCCCGGTCCCCTTGTCCTCGTAGTGCAGCTCGATGTCCACGCTGTTCTCGGTACCGACCTTGATACGACCCATGATGATCATCCCCTCGGAAGTGTTCCGTCTGCTGTCTGCTGCGTGCTGTCTGCATGTCTGCCGTGTGCGGTGTTCCCGTTCCGACACCCATGACTATACGACCGGTCTACTCGAGCGTCAACCCTTCAGATCCAGGCGTGGGGCGCCGGCGGCGAGAGGGTGTCAACTCAGCGGCAGGTCTTGGTTGTTGCGGCCCGACACGCGAAGGTCCCGGCGGCCTTGGGAGGCACGCCGGGACCAGCAGGGCGTCGGAGGGACTGGCTCGGAAGAGGACTGCTCAGACCGGGGACTGGCTCAGAACGCGGCCTCGTCCAGGTCCATCAGCGACAGGTCCACCTGCTCGGCGAGCGCGCGCTCGGCCGAGACACCCGGCAGCACCTGCGCGGCGAAGAACTTCGCGGCGGCGATCTTGCCCTGGTAGAACGCCACATCCTTCGCGGCGGCCGTCTCCAGCTTCTCCGCGGCGACGGCCGCGCCGCGCAGCAGCAGATAGCCGACGACCACATCGCCGGAGGCGAGCAGCAGCCGGGTGGTGTTCAGGCCGACCTTGTAGATGTTCCGTACGTCGTCGCCGGTCGCGATCAGATCGTGGGTCATCGCGCCGACGATCGCCTCCAGGTCGACGGCCGCCTGGGCGAGCGCGTCGCGGGCCGGGGCCAGCTCCTCGCCTCCGGTGCCGACCGCCAGGAACGTCTTGATCTCCTCGGCGAGGGTGTTCAGCGCCACGCCCTGGTCCCGGACGATCTTCCGGAAGAAGTAGTCCTGGCCCTGGATGGCGGTGGTGCCCTCGTACAGGGTGTCGATCTTGGCGTCCCGGATGTACTGCTCGACCGGGTACTCCTGGAGATAGCCGGAGCCGCCGAAGGTCTGGAGCGACTGGGCGAGCTGTTCGTAGGACTTCTCGGAGCCGTAGCCCTTGACGATCGGCAGCAGCAGGTCGTTCAGCGCGGAGAGGGCGGCGGTGTCCTCGCCCGCGGCCTGCTGGACGGCGATGTCGTCCTGGAGCGACGCGGTGTAGAGGACGAGGGCGCGCATGCCCTCGGCGTACGCCTTCTGCGTCATCAGCGCGCGGCGGACGTCCGGGTGGTGGGTGATGGTGACCTTGGGCGCGCTCTTGTCCGCGAAATCGACCAGATCCGGTCCCTGGACGCGCTCCTTGGCGTACTCCAGCGCGTTCAGATAGCCGGTCGAGAGGGTGGCGATGGCCTTGGTGCCGACCATCATCCGCGCGAACTCGATGATCATGAACATCTGGCGGATGCCGTCGTGCTTGTCGCCGATCAGCCAGCCCTTGGCGGGGTGCCGGTCGCCGAAGGTCAGCTCGCAGGTGTTGGACGCCTTAAGGCCCATCTTGTGCTCGACATTGGTGGCGTAGACGCCGTTGCGCTCGCCCAGCTCGCCGGTCTCCCAGTCGAAGGTGAACTTCGGCACCAGGAAGAGGGACAGGCCCTTGGTGCCGGGTCCGGCGCCCTCGGGGCGGGCGAGCACATAGTGCAGGATGTTCTCCGAGAGGTCGTGCTCACCGGAGGTGATGAAGCGCTTCACCCCTTCGATGTGCCAGGAGCCGTCCTCCTGCTGGACGGCCTTCGCGCGGCCCGCGCCAACGTCCGACCCGGCGTCCGGCTCGGTGAGGACCATGGTGGAGCCCCACTGCTTCTCCACGGCGATCCCGGCGATCTTCTGCTGTGCTTCGTTGCCCTCCTCGAAGAGGAGCCCGGCGAACGCCGGTCCCGACGAATACATCCAGATCGCCGGATTGGCGCCGAGCAGCAGCTCCGCGTACGACCAGATCAGGGAGCGGGGCGCGGTGGTGCCGCCGATCTCCTCGGGCAGGCCCAGCCGCCAGTACTCCGACTCCATGAAGGCGTCGTAGCTCTTCTTGAAGGTCGCGGGGACGGGGGCGGTGCCGGTCTCGGGGTCGAACACCGGGGGGTTGCGGTCGGCGTCGGCGAAGGACTCCGCCAGCTCGTTCTCCGCGAGCCGGGCGACCTCGGCCAGGACTGTCTTGGCGGTGTCGACGTCCATCTCCTCGAACGGGCCGCTGCCGTACAGCTTGTCGCGGCCGAGCACCTCGAAGAGGTTGAACTCGATGTCGCGGAGATTCGACTTGTAGTGCCCCATGGCGACGGCTCCGTAAGAGATCGGAAGACGGTTTGCTGCTGTGCGTTTGCCACTGTGTATACCGGTAAGTAGCTACGATGATGCTACCCGTCGGTAATAAGATGCAACCCCTCTTGGGCCAACTGTGACTCGTTACTCTTGCGGGCATGTACGGCTATGACCAGAGTCAGGGCGCTCACCAGCAGTACGCACCCCAGCAGCCATACGGGGGTCAGCCGCAGGGGCAGCCGCTGTACCCGGAGCCGTCCCCTCCGTCGCTCGCCGACGCGGTGCGGGCCTTCACCACCGGCACCCTGTCCGCCGAGGACTTCCAGCAGATCTTCGCGACGTCCAAGGTCTACTGCCCCCGCGGCGACAATCCGGGCTTTCTCGCCCTGCACAACACCCAGCAGCCGGTCATTCCGATGTTCACGTCCCTGAAGGAGCTGCGCAGATACGCGGGCAAGGAGTCCAAGTACTTTGTGATCACGGGCGCGGAGGTCATCGACCTGCTGCCGACGGGGTACGGCTTTGTGCTCGACATGGAGGGCGAGCACCGGATGGTCTTCGACGCGAAGGCCGTGGAGCAGATGGTGGACTTCGCGATGCGGCGGATGTACGGCTGAGCCTCGCACGGCTTGACCGCTGTACGGACGGGCTACCGCTGTGCGGACGGCTACCTCTGTACGGATGGCCACCTCTGTACGGACGTACGGACGGCTGATGGCGACGGGCGTACGGCTGACGGCGGGGTCCTGTGGTCGCCCGGGAGGAATTCCTCCCGGGCTTCTGTCGTTGCGGGTGGCAGGAAGTTCGAGATTCAACTAAACTCCTCGTACAAGGAGGTACTCCCATGCCCGCCGTGACTGTCGAGAACCCGCTCACCCTGCCGCGCGTCTCCGCGCCCGCCGAAGCCACACCCCGCCCCGTGCTCGCGGTGACCACCGCGCCCAGTGGGTTCGAAGGCGAGGGCTTCCCGGTCCGCCGCGCCTTCGCCGGGATCAACTACAAGTACCTCGACCCGTTCATCATGATGGACCAGATGGGCGAGGTCGACTATGCGCCGGGAGAGCCGAAGGGCACCCCCTGGCACCCCCACCGCGGCTTCGAGACCGTCACGTACCTCATTGACGGAACCTTTGTGCACCAGGACAGCAACGGCGGCGGCGGGACCATCCAGAACGGCGACACCCAGTGGATGACGGCAGGCGCCGGTCTGCTGCACATCGAGGCTCCCCCGGAGGAGCTGGTGGTCTCCGGCGGTCTGTTCCACGGGCTCCAGCTCTGGGTGAACCTCCCCAAGGCCGACAAGATGATGGCCCCCCGCTACCAGGACATCCGCGGCGGCCAGGTCCAGCTCCTGACGTCGCCCGACGGCGGCGCGCTGCTCCGTGTCATCGCGGGCGACCTGGCCGGGCACGAGGGGCCGGGCAGCACCCACACCCCCATCACCATGATCCACGCGACCCTGCGCCCCGGCGCGCAGATCACCCTGCCCTGGCGCGAGGACTTCAACGGCCTCGCCTACGTCCTCGCCGGGCGCGGTGCGGTCGGCACCGACCGGCGGCCCGTGCACATGGGCCAGACCGCGGTCTTCGGCGACGGCGGCTCCATGACGGTCCGGGCCGACGAGTCCCAGGACTCGAACACGCCCGACCTCGAAGTCGTCCTCCTCGGCGGCCGTCCGATCCGCGAGCCCATGGCGCACTACGGCCCCTTCGTGATGAACAGCGAGGCGGAGCTGCGCCAGGCGTTCGAGGACTTCCAGAAGGGCCGCCTGGGGACGATCCCGGCCGTACACGGGATGTGAGCCCGCGGCGGGGGTCCGGGAGCGGTGAGGTGAGGCCGGGTGCGGTGAGGTGGATCCGGGTGCGGTGTGCCGGGTCCGGAGCCGTGCGGAGGGCCCGGGGAGCCGGGCTCTCCGCCCCAGGCCCTTCCCGGCGTCCCGGAGGGCACGCGGGCCGCAGTTGACGAGGTGTCACCCGATGGGACGTCCTGGGCGCGACAGCGCGCCCCGGCCGTGCTCCGGTGGGGGGTGTGCAGAGCCTTCCCGAGTTCGCGCGGCGTACGGCCGCCTGGTGCGTGGTCCTCCTGCTGGTGGCCGGGGTGGGTGCGGTCGGGATCTGGCTGATCATCACGCTCCGTACGGCCGTGACCCCCGTACTCCTCGCGCTGCTCGGCACGGCGCTGCTCGGGCCGCTGTACCAGCGGCTCGTCTCGATGGGGATGCACCGCTCGCTGGCGGCCGGGCTGACCTGCGCCGCCGTCCTCGCCGTCGTGGGAGGGGCCACGTACATCATCGTCGCCGCCCTGATCGACAGCGGCGATCAGATCATCGCCTCACTCCGGCAGGCCGCCAAGGGGCTGACCGAGCACTTCGGAGCCGCCGGCACCTCCCTGAACGACCTCGCATCGAACGCGAAGGACCTGCTGACGAAGTTCGGCGGGACCGCCGCTTCCGGGGTGATCAGCGGGCTGAGCGTGGTGGGGCAGGCGATCGCCACCGCCGTCCTCGCCCTGCTGCTCATCTTCTTCTTTCTGCGCGACTCCCACCGCGCCTCCGGCCTCGCGCGCGCGATCGCGCCCGGCCCCACGGGGGAGGTCGTCGAGGCCATGGGCCGACGCGCCTTCGAGGCCGTCGAGGGCTTTATGCGCGGGACCACCTTCATCGCGCTCATCGACGCCGTCTGCATCACCATCGGACTGCTGATCCTGCGCGTGCCCGGCGCCGTCGGCCTGGGCGCGCTGGTCTTCGTCGGCGCCTACATCCCCTACCTGGGCGCGTTCCTCTCCGGCGCCGTCGCCGTCCTCGTCGCCCTCGCCGACCGAGGCTGGGTGATCGCCCTCTGGGCCCTCGGCGTCGTCCTCGCCGTACAGGTCCTGGAAGGCCATGTCCTCCAGCCCATGATCCAGAGCCGTACCGTCCAGATGCACCCCGCCGTCGTCATGCTCACCATCACCGCCGGCGCCGGCGTCGCCGGCATCCTCGGCATGCTCCTCGCGGTCCCCCTCACCGCCGCGGCCTTCGGCATCATCAGCGAACTCCGGGGCCGGTACGGGGGCGAATCCGCCTCCGGCGTTTGAGGAGCGGGTCCTCCGGGCGGAGGTCTCAGTGGGTTCTCGGGCCCCCGGCCCCCGTCCGGCACTGGGCCTCGCGTGCGAGGGTTCCGTCCTCAAACTCCCCCAAACTTCGTCCGGGGGGACCCCCAACGGGCTGGGTGCCCGGGCGCGCAGGCAAGGCTCAGGAACCCGGGCTGGGGACAAGGCCCCCGGGGCGGAGGCGCTACCCCTCGGGAGCGGGCTCCTCCTTCTCCGGCGCAGCCGCTTCGTACAGCTCGAACCAGATCGACTTCCCCTCCCCCCGCGGATCCACCCCCCACGCGTCCGCCAGCATCTCCATCAGCATCAGGCCGCGCCCGGACGACGCCAGTTCGCCCGGACAGCGCTTGTGCGGCAGATCGTCACTGGCGTCCGTGACCTCCACGCGCAGCCGGCGGACCCGGTCACCGCCACCCGCGAGGTCATGACCGTCGCTGCCACCGTCACCGCGACCCGCGTCGCCACGACCGTCACCGCGACCCGCGTCGCCACGACCGTCACCGCGACCCGCGTCGCCACGACCGTCACCGCCACTGCCGATGACCTCCGCCGTGAGGAGGGCGCTCCCGTCGGTGTGCACGAGCACATTGGTGACCATCTCGGAGACCATCAGCTCGGCGGAGTCGACCTGCTCGGCGTCGGTCCAGTCGTGCAGCATCTCCCGCACCTGGTGCCGGGCGGCGGCGATCCGCTCCGGTTCGGCCTGTGCGATGGTCATCGCGGTACGCCGGGGGGCCTCGCGGACCGGGGTCCAGTCGCGGAAGAGGAGGACGAGCGCGACATCGTCCTCGCGCCGGTCGGCCAGCGGGCCGGTGGTGTAGTGGGAGACGGGCCCGTGGACCGCCTGGACGAGGGAGTCGGCCAGATCCTCAAGACCCGAAGGGTCGAGATGCCCCTCCAGTACCACGCGCAGCCGCGCCCACCCGGTGTCCAGATCGTGGCCCCCGGTCTCCAGCAGCCCGTCCGTACAGATCATCATCGTCTCGCCGGGCTCCAGCGTCACCCGGGTCGTCGGATAGTCCGAGTCGGGGTCGATGCCCAGCGGCAGCCCGCCCGCGGTGGGCCGCATCATCACCGTGCCGTCGGCCATCCGCACCGCCGGGTCCGGGTGCCCGGCGCGGGCGATCTCGATGCACCCGCTCGGCGGGTCGACCTCCAGATAGAGACAGGTGGCGAAGCGGGGGCCGTCGTAGTCGCTCTTGGTGTACGTATCGGTGATGCCGTGCAGAAAGCGGGAGGCCCGGGAGAGCACCGCGTCCGGGCGGTGCCCCTCGGACGCGTAGGCGCGCAGCGCGATCCTGAGCTGGCCCATCACCCCGGCGGCGCGCACATCGTGGCCCTGCACATCGCCGATCACCAGGGCGATCCGCCCGGAGGGCAGCGGGATCATGTCGTACCAGTCGCCGCCGACCTGGAGCCCGCCGCCGGTGGGGACATAGCGCGCGGCCACCGCCATACCGGGGATCGCGGGCCCGAGGACCGGCATCATCGACCGCTGGAGACCGAGCGACAGCTCGCGCTCCGACTCGGCGACCCCGGCGCGGGCCAGCGCCTGGGCCAGCATCCGGGCGACCGTCGTCAGCACGGACCGCTCGTCGGGGGTGAAGGCGACCTGGTGCCGGAACGCCGCCATCCAGGCACCCATGGTGCGCCCGGCGACGATCAGCGGCAGATACGCCCAGGACCGGCGGCCCAGCGGCCGCGCGAGCGGCCAGCTCGTCGGATAGCGGCGGCCGTAATCGCCCGGACTGGGCAGATACACGGCCCGGCCGGTGCGCACCACCTCGGCCGCCGGATGGTCGGTGTCCAGCCGCATATGGCTGAACGGGTCGTCGCCGGCGCCCTGGTGCCCGTGCTGGCCGATGATCGTCAGCCGGTCGCCCGCCGCCCCGAACACCGCGAGCCCGTCCGGCGAGAACCCGGGCATGGAGAGCGAGGCGGCGACCCGCAGCACCTCGGCCGTGGAGCGGGCCTCGGCCAGCGCCCGGCCCGCGTCCAGCAGGAACGCCTCGCGCGAGCGCCGCCAGTCGCCGGTGATGGGGGTCCGCGCCGCCGTGCCCTCGGTGGGCTCGGCGACTTCCTGGAGCATGCCGGTCAGCACATGGCCCGCGCCGTTGGCGACCGGCTTGGAACGGCTGCGTACGGTACGCAGCACCCGGCCCTTCTTGTCGACGACCCGCAGCCGCCCCTCGGCGAGCGTGCCTTCGGCGATGGCGAGATTGACGACCCCGTTGATCTCGTTCCAGTCGACGGGGTGAAAGCGGGAGCGCACCACGGACTCGGGGTAGGTACGGGTCTCGGGGGGCAGCTCAAGCAGGCGGGCGGCCTCGGCGTCGAGGGCGACCGTTCCGGACGCGTTGTCCCACCGCCACAGGCCGGTCGCGATCGCGGCCAGGACGTCCTCGGTGCGCATTAGCTCACTTTATTCCGATCTGCGTGCCCTTGAGCTTCCAGGATGCCACTGCCCCTCGTGTGGGGTACGGCCGACCTCGTGTGGGGTACGACCGCCCGGGAGCGGCCGGGCAGCTGATCCCATCGGGTGTGGCGTGTATACGACAATGAGCCGCCCTGGGGACGAACGGTAACCTTGAGGCGCCCACCGCACCCCACCATCACCAAGACTGGATGAACGACGATGCATCGGTACAGGTCCCACACCTGCGGCCAGCTCCGCGCCTCCGACGTCTCCACGGACGTCCGGCTGAGCGGCTGGCTGCACAATCGCCGAGACCTGGGTGGCATCCTCTTCATCGATCTGCGCGACCACTACGGCATCACGCAGCTCGTCGCCCGCCCCGGCACCCCGGCGAACGAGGCGCTGAGCCATCTCACCAAGGAGACCGTCGTCCGTATCGACGGCAGGGTCGTCAGCCGGGGCGCGGACAACGTCAACCCCGAGCTGCCCACCGGTGAGATCGAGATCGAGGTCGGTGAGGTGGAGGTCCTGGGCGCGGCCCAGCAGATCCCCTTCACCATCAACACGGACGACGGCGTCAACGAGGAGCGACGCCTCGAATACCGCTTCCTGGATCTGCGCCGCGAGCGCATGCACCGCAACATCATGCTGCGTACGGCCGTGATCAGCGCGATCCGTCACAAGATGACCGCACTCGGCTTCAACGAGATGGCGACCCCGATCCTCACCGCGACCTCCCCTGAGGGCGCGCGCGACTTCGTGGTCCCCTCCCGGCTGAACCCCGGCAAGTTCTACGCCCTGCCGCAGGCCCCGCAGCAGTTCAAGCAGCTCCTGATGATCTCCGGCTTCGACCGCTACTTCCAGATCGCGCCCTGCTTCCGCGACGAGGACGCCCGCGCGGACCGCTCCCCCGGCGAGTTCTACCAGCTCGATGTGGAGATGAGCTTCGTCGAGCAGGAGGACGTCTTCCAGCCGGTCGAGAAGCTGATGACCGAGCTGTTCGAGGAGTTCGGCGACGGACGCCATGTCACCTCGCCGTTCCCGCGCATCCCGTTCCGCGAGGCGATGCTGAAGTACGGCAGCGACAAGCCGGACCTGCGCGCCCGGCTCGAACTGGCCGACATCACCGATGTCTTCGACGGCTCGGAGTTCAAGGCGTTCGCGGGCAAGCACGTCCGCGCGCTGCCCGTCCCCGGCGTCGCCGGCCAGCCGCGCAAGTTCTTCGACCAGCTCGGTGAGTACGCCGTCGAGCACGGCGCCAAGGGCCTCGCCTGGGTCCGGGTCGCCGAGGACGGTTCCCTCTCCGGCCCGATCGCCAAGTTCCTCACCGACGAGAACATCAAGGTGCTCACCGAGCGCCTCGGCCTCGCCGCCGGCCACGCCGTCTTCTTCGGCGCCGGCGACATCGACGAGGTCTCCAAGATCATGGGCGCGGTCCGCGTCGAGGCCGCCAGGCGCGCGGGCCACTTCGATGAGGGCGTCTTCCGGTTCTGCTGGATCGTGGACTTCCCGATGTACGAGAAGGACGAGGAGACCGGGAAGATCGACTTCTCCCACAACCCCTTCTCGATGCCCCAGGGCGGCATGAAGGACCTGGAGGAGAAGGACCCGCTGTCCATCCTCGCCTGGCAGTACGACATCGTCTGCAACGGCATCGAACTGTCCTCCGGCGCCATCCGCAACCACGAGCCCGACGTCATGTTCAAGGCTTTCGAGATCGCCGGCTACGACCGCGACACCGTCGAGCACGAGTTCGCGGGCATGCTCCGCGCCTTCCGCCTCGGCGCCCCGCCCCACGGCGGCATCGCCCCGGGCATCGACCGCATCGTGATGCTCCTCGCCGACGAGCCCAACATCCGCGAAACCATCGCCTTCCCCCTCAACGGCAACGCCCAGGACCTGATGATGGGCGCCCCGACCGAACTGGACGAGTCCCGCCTCCGCGAACTGAACATCCAACTCCGCAAGCCGGCGGCGAAGCCCGCGGAGTAGCTCGCGCGTCCCGCGCAGCACTCACCGAGCGCATCCGCGGTGCACGGGCTTCCG
>NZ_JBSGUP010000296.1:0-9842 GCF_053607985.1 Streptomyces sp. NPDC055078 | reverse complement strand
GTCCGGGGCGGAGCCCCGGGGGAGGTCAGCGGCGGCGGAGGTCGGCGACGCGGGCGGCGCGCTCCATGGTCCCCGGCTCCATCCCCCCGGCCGCGCTCAGCCGCTGCGGCCCCGGACCCGCACCACCCCGGGTGCGCCGCTGTCCCGGCAGCGGCACCTCGCGCCGGGGCGGTCTCCCGGAGGCCGGGGCCGCATCGGTGTCGGGAGACACTCCGGTTCCGGCGACCGTGATCTGTACCCCCTGATCCGCCAGCGCCTGCAGTTCCGTCGCCGCGCGGTCGTCGTGCGCCGGGGGCTCGTCCGTCACCAGCCGGGTGATGACATCGGTCGGCACGGTCTGGAACATCGTGTCGGCGCCGAGCTTCGTGTGGTCCGCGAGAACGACCACCTCCGCCGCCGCCTGCACCAGTGCCCGGTCGACGCTCGCGGACAGCATGTTGGAGGTGGACAGTCCGCGCTCGGCGGTCAGCCCACTGCCGGAGAGGAACGCCCGGGACACCCGCAGCCCCTGGAGCGACTGCTCGGCCCCGCTGCCTACCAGCGCGTAGTTGGAGCCGCGCAGGGTCCCGCCGGTCATGACGACCTCCACGCGGTTGGCGTGGGCCAGCGCCTGGGCGACCAGCAGCGAGTTGGTGACGACGGTCAGTCCGGGGACGCGCGCGAGCCGGCGGGCCAGCTCCTGTGTGGTCGTACCGGCACCGACGACGATCGCCTCGCCCTCTTCGACGAGGCTGGCGGCGAGATCGGCGATCGCCGTCTTCTCCGCGGTGGCGGAGAGGGATTTCTGCGGAAAGCCGGACTCCCGGGTGAAACCACCCGGCAGCACCGCACCTCCGTGCCGGCGGTCGAGGAGTCCTTCGGCCTCCAGCGCCCGCACATCCCGCCGTACGGTCACTTCGGAGGTCTGGACGACGCGGGCGAGCTCTCGGAGCGACACGGCCCCGTTGGCGCGCACCATTTCAAGGATCAATTGGCGACGTTCTGCAGCGAACACGAAACTGACAGTAACCTGACCGGCCGATAGTTTTCAGCTCTATGCGCCGAAAAACAAGTATTGCGTTCACCAAGAGCCGAGAAGTGGTATAGGAGCGTCCGAACTTGATCGACTGCCGAGTGAAGTGCCCGGGGTTCGCCGGTTTTGCCCCCGACACACTCTGATGAGAACCGACTCCGCCTCGCCTACGCCCCGCCCGTGGCCTTCCGGGTGTGCAACTGCCGTGCCACCTCCGCGATCGACCCCGACAGGGACGGGTACACGGTGAAGGCGTTCGCGATCTGTTCCACCGTCAGGTTGTTGTCGACCGCGAGCGAGATCGGGTGGATCAGCTCGCTCGCCCGGGGCGCGACGACACAGCCGCCGACCACGATGCCCGTGCCCGGACGGCAGAAGATCTTGACGAAGCCGTCGCGGATGCCCTGCATCTTGGCGCGCGCGTTGCGCAGCAGCGGCAGTTTGACGACGCGGGCGTCGATCTTGCCGGTGTCCACGTCCGCCTGGCTGTAGCCGACGGTGGCGATCTCCGGGTCGGTGAAGACGTTGGACGAGACGGTCTTGAGGTTCAGCGGGGTGACCGCGTCGCCGAGGAAGTGGTACATCGCGATCCGGCCCTGCATGGCGGCGACGGAGGCGAGCGCGAACACTCCGGTGACGTCGCCGGCCGCGTACACGCCGGGGGCGCTGGTACGGGAGACCTTGTCGGTCCAGATGTGGCCGGAGTCGCTGACCCGTACGCCCGCCTCCTCCAGGCCCATACCGGCGGAGTTCGGGATCGCGCCGACCGCCATCAGACAGTGGCTGCCGTAGATGACGCGGCCGTCGGAGAGGGTGACCTCCACCCGGTCGCCGGCGCGCTTGGCTGACTCGGCGCGGGAGCGGGCCATGACATTCATGCCCCGGCGGCGGAAGACGTCTTCCAGGACGGCGGCGGCGTCGGGGTCCTCGCCGGGCAGGACCCGGTCGCGGGACGAGACGAGGGTGACCCGGGAGCCGAGGGCCTGGTAGGCACCCGCGAACTCGGCGCCGGTGACGCCGGAGCCGACCACGATCAGTTCCTCGGGCAGCTCGTCGAGGTCGTAGACCTGGGTCCAGTTCAGGATGCGCTCCCCGTCGGGGAGGGCGTCGGGGATCTCGCGCGGATGGCCGCCGGTCGCGATGAGGACGGCGTCGGCGGTGAGGGTCTCCTCGGTGCCGTCCGCCGCGCGGACGATCACCTTGCGGGAGCCGTCCATCGCCTGCTGCCCCGCAAGCCGCCCACGGCCGCGCAGCACCCGCGCGCCCGCCCGGGTGACCGACGCGGTGATGTCGTGGGACTGGGCGAGGGCGAGCCGCTTCACCCGCCGGTTGACCTTGCCGAGGTCCACGCCGACGACGCGGGCGGCCTGCTCAAGGGGCGGGGTGTCGTCGGCGACGATGATGCCCAGCTCCTCGTAGGAGGAATCGAAGGTGGTCATCACCTCGGCCGTGGCGATGAGGGTCTTGGAGGGCACACAGTCCGTCAGTACGGATGCGCCGCCGAGGCCGTCGCAGTCGACGACGGTCACCTCCGCGCCGAGTTGGGCGCCCACCAGGGCCGCCTCGTATCCGCCGGGTCCGCCGCCGATGATCACGATCCGGGTCACTGGGGTTACGCCTCGCGCTCTCGTCACTGCGGGTGGGCCGGGTCGGGTGTCCCGGTGGGCTGGAGTACGTACTCCATTGTCCCGCACGCTTCAACCTATCCGCTCCCGGGTCCCTCGATTCGACCCGAGTACCTCCCGCGTATCGGGGAAGGATGCCGCCACGTCGGCGAAGGCGACCACCCTGGCCCCTCCCGTACCCTCGATCTCATGTCGCTCTACGCCGCGTACGCCGGCAACCTCGACGCGCGGCTGATGACCCGCCGCGCTCCGCACTCCCCGCTGCGCGGCACCGGCTGGCTCAACGGCTGGCGGCTCACCTTCGGCGGGGAGCAGATGGGCTGGGAGGGGGCGCTGGCCACCATCGTGGAGGCGCCGCGCTCGCAGGTCTTCGTCGCGCTGTACGACATCGCTCCGATGGACGAGGACTCGATGGACCGCTGGGAGGGCGTCGGCATGGACATCTACCGGCGCATGCGGGTCCGGGTGCACACGCTGGACGGCGAGGAGCCGGCGTGGGTGTACGTACTGAATGGGTACGAAGGCGGTCTGCCCTCCGCCCGCTACCTGGGCGAACTGGCGGACGCGGCGGACTCGGCGGGCGCACCGCACGACTATGTGATGGAGCTGCGCAAACGACCCTGCTAGGGCCCCGGGCGGGGCATAAGCGCCGGAGCGAGAGCGGTGCTCTGCTCCGAGTGCAGCGCTCCACTCCCAGTGCGGCGCCCTTGAGAGCAGCGCTCCACTCCCAGTGCGGCGCCCCCGAGAGCGGCGATCCGGTCCGAGCGCACCGCTCCAGGAGCAGCGATCCAATCCGAGCGCACCGCTCCGAGAGCGGCGATCCAATCCGAGAGCGGCGCTCCGCCAGCGCCCGAGAACCACCCGGCCGCACGCCACCCCCTCCCCACCCCCGCGGGGACAGTCGGAAACAGCCGGGACGGTCGGAAACAACAGCACAACGATCACACCACCGCACCCTGAGATATCTACGCGCGTAGGGAATCACGGGCTACCCTCATTCGCGTGAACGCATCTGTGAATCCGGACCTCGACGGCGCCTGCGCCGACCCCCACGACACGGCCGACGCCGCCGCCGCTCGACTGCGCGAGCTGACCGGCGCCGAGACCCATGACGTCGCCCTGGTGATGGGCTCCGGCTGGGCGCCCGCCGTGGACGCGCTGGGCGAGCCCGAGGCCGAGTTCCCGGTCACCGACCTGCCCGGCTTCCCGCCGCCCGCGGTCGAGGGCCACGGCGGCCGGATCCGCTCGTACCGCATCGGCAGCAGGCGTGCCCTGGTCTTCCTCGGCCGTACGCACTACTACGAGGGCCGGGGCGTCGCCGCCGTCGCCCACGGGGTGCGCACCGCCGTCGCCGCGGGCTGCAAGACCGTCGTCCTGACCAACGGCTGCGGCGGTCTGCGCGAGGGCATGCGCCCCGGCCAGCCCGTACTGATCAGGGACCACATCAATCTGACGGCGACCTCGCCGATCGTCGGCGCGAACTTCGTCGATCTGACCGATCTGTACTCGCCGCGCCTGCGTGCCCTGTGCAAGGAGGTCGACTCCTCGCTGGAGGAGGGGGTGTACGTGCAGTTCACGGGCCCGCACTATGAGACACCGGCGGAGATCAACATGGTCCGGGCGATCGGCGGCGACCTGGTCGGCATGTCCACGGTCCTGGAGGCGATCGCGGCCCGTGAGGCGGGCGCGGAGGTCCTGGGCATCTCCCTCGTCACCAACCTGGCGGCGGGCCTGACGGGTGAACCTCTGAACCACGAGGAGGTCCTCCAGGCGGGCCGCGACTCGGCGGCGCGGATGGGCGAGCTGCTGACGCGCGTCCTGGCCCGTCTCTGACACCCATCGGGCGCACCCTGGAGCGGCGCCCCCCCCCAGGCCACACAGGCCACCCAGGCCACACAGACGAGAGGCGGAGCGACCGTGCAGCAGGACCTCATCGCGCGGGCCAGGGCATGGCTCGCGGAGGACCCGGACCCCGAGACGCGCGAGGAGCTGGCCCGGCTCATCGAGGCACGGGAGACCGCCGAGCTGGCCGAGCGGTTCAGCGGGACGCTCCAGTTCGGGACGGCGGGGCTGCGCGGCGAGCTGGGTGCCGGGCCGATGCGGATGAACCGGGCGGTGGTGATCCGCGCGGCGGCCGGTCTCGCCGCGTATCTGACGAAGCGCGGCCGGGGCGGCGGCCTGGTCGTGATCGGCTACGACGCCCGCTACAAGTCGGCCGACTTCGCCCGCGACACGGCGGCCGTGCTGGTCGCGGCGGGCCTGCGCGCCGCCGTACTGCCGCGCCCCCTCCCTACCCCCGTGCTGGCGTTCGCCATAAGGCAGCTCGGCGCGGTCGCCGGGGTCGAGGTCACCGCGAGCCACAACCCGCCGCGCGACAACGGCTACAAGGTCTATCTGGGCGACGGCGCGCAGATCGTGCCGCCCGCCGACACGGAGATCGCCACGGAGATCGCCGCCGTCCACCGCCTGGCCGACGCACCACGCGCCGACGACGGCTGGGACATCCTCGGCGACGAGGTGCTGAACGCCTATCTGGCCCGTACGGACGCGGTCCTCACCCCCGGCTCCCCCCGTACCGCCCGGGTCGTCTACACGGCGATGCACGGGGTCGGCACGGAGGTGCTGACGGCGGCGTTCGCGCGGGCGGGCTTCCCCGCACCCGTCCTCGTACCGGAGCAGGCGGAGCCCGATCCGGCGTTCCCGACGGTGGCGTTCCCCAACCCGGAGGAGCCGGGCGCGATGGATCTCGCCTTCGCGACCGCGCGCCGGGCCCGGCCGGACATCGTCATCGCCAACGACCCGGACGCGGACCGCTGTGCCGTCGCCGTCCACGATCCCGGCACCCCTGAGGGCTGGCGCATGCTCAGCGGCGACGAGGTCGGCGCGCTGCTGGCGGCCCATCTCGTACGCAACGGAGCGCGCGGCACCTTCGCCGAGTCGATCGTCTCCTCCTCCCTCCTGGGCCGGATCGCGGCGGCGGCGGGACTGCCGTACGAGGAGACCCTGACCGGTTTCAAGTGGATCGCCCGGGTCGAAGGACTGCGCTACGGCTACGAGGAGGCCCTCGGGTACTGCGTCGACCCCGATGGCGTACGCGACAAGGACGGCATCACGGCGGCGCTGCTGGTCGCGGAGCTGGCCTCCGTACTCAAGGAGGAAGGCCGCACCCTCACCGACCTCCTCGACGA
Organism: Streptomyces sp. NPDC055078; assembly: GCF_053607985.1. Lineage (NCBI taxonomy): Bacteria > Bacillati > Actinomycetota > Actinomycetes > Kitasatosporales > Streptomycetaceae > Streptomyces > Streptomyces sp. NPDC055078. The sequence continues at coordinate 4,017 of NZ_JBSGUP010000296.1, read as the reverse complement.
ACTCGCCGTCGAGCACGGACTGCACGCCACCGGCCAGCTCTCGGTCCGCGTCGGGGATCTCTCGGTCATCGCGGACGCGATGCGCACCCTGCGCTCGCACCCGCCGACAGCGCTCGCGGGCCTGACCGTGACCGGCGCCGAGGATCTTGCCCGGGGGACTTCCGGGCTGCCCCCCACGGACGGTCTGCGGTATGTCCTGGACGGCGAGTTCACGGCCCGGGTGATCGTCCGCCCGAGCGGTACGGAACCCAAGCTCAAGTGCTATCTGGAGGTCGTGGTGCCGGTCGCGGACGCGAGCGTTCTGCCCACCGCCCGCAAGCGGGCCGCGCGGGTACTGACCGACCTCAAACAGGATCTCGCCGCAGCGGCGGGCATCTGACGGACGGCCCCGCACAACTACCGGTCCCATCCGGCAGGCAGGCCCGAACAGGTACCGGACCCATCCGGCAGGCAGTGGTCCTTCCCGGCAGACAGGCCCGAACAATACCGAACCCATCCGACAGCCGGACCCGAACAACTAACGGACCCTTCCGACAGCCGGACCCGAACAACTATCGGGCACCTCGGACCAATCCCGGACCGTACGAGTGAATCTCGTCCGGCTCCGAGTCGGCGCGGCACGCTCCCCGGGCGCTCCGGGCAATGGTGGCCCGGTACTCCGGGCAATGGTGGCCCGGTAGTGCCTGCCGAGCCCCCGGCAGTGCCTTCCGAGTCCAGGAGCAGCCGCCGTTGTCCCCCGCCGCGACCGTTCGTGCCTTCGTCCCCGCCTCCCGCCGGCCCCCGGCCGAGGGGGGCGGCGGCCCGCCGGGGGTACGGGGCCGGCTGCTGGACTCGCTGCGGGCCGCCGCGCCCGCGCTGACCGCCTATCTCGCGGTACGCCTCTGCGGACTGCTGGCGGTGGAGCGGCTGGCGCACGCCAAGGGCCATGGCGTCTGGCCGACGCTGGCCACGTCCTGGGACTCGCGCTGGTACCTGGAGATCGCCGACGACGGCTACACGGACACCCTCGGCACCCGGATCAACGACAACAACCTGGCCTTCTTCCCGCTCTACCCGGCGCTGGTCAAGACGGTCGCGGCGATCACCCCGGGGTCTCCCGCCACCGTCGGGCTGCTGCTGGCGGTCGGCTGCTCGTTCGTGGCCGCCTGGGGCGTGTTCGCGGTCGGCGACCGGCTGTACGGCCGCCGGGTGGGCACCCTGCTCACGGTGCTGTGGGGTGCGCTGCCCGTCGCGGTCGTGCAGTGGATGGGCTATACGGAGTCGCTGTTCACCGCGCTGACGGCGTGGGCGCTGTACGCGGTGCTCACCGGCCAGTGGCGGTGGGCGGGCTCGCTGGCCTGTCTCGCGGGGCTGGCCCGGCCGACGGGCATCGCGGTCGCGGCGGCGGTCTCGGTGGCCGCCCTGCTGGCCTGCCGCACGCTCCAGCGACGCCGGGGACCCCTGACGGGCGCCCTGCTGGCCCCGCTGGGCTGGCTGGCGTTCGTGGCGTGGGTGGGGCTGCGGGTCGGCCGGGTGGACGGCTACTTCGCCGTACAGCGCCTGTGGAAGAACGAATGGGACGGCGGCCGGGCGACGCTCCTCGAACTGCGGCAGCAGTTCCTCTACGCCGACCGCCCCGCTGTCTTCCTGCTGCTGGTCTCCACCGTGCTGATCGTCTCGACGGTGCTGTACGTCCTGTGCCTGGCGGACCGCCAGCCGCTCGCCCTGCTCGTCTTCACCGGCGTGCTGCTCCTGGTGGTACTGGGGAGCGCGGGCGTGTACTTCCCCCGCGCCCGCTTCCTCCTGCCGGGGTTCCCCCTCCTCCTGCCACTGGCGCGGGCCATCGCCCGTGCCCGCAACCCGGTGACCGTGGCCGTGGTCCTCATCGCCGCGACCCTGGCATCCGCCTGGGCGGGCGCCCATATGCTCCTGGTCTGGCCGGGACCGCCGTGAGCCGCGTCGGGCCGCTTCTGATGGCTCTTGCTGGGCTCGCGTGCCCTGGGAAGCACCGTGGCCCCCGACGCCGGTCGGGCATCAGGGGCCACTTCACGCGGGCAGCGACCCGGGGACCCCCCGTCCCCCGTAGCACTCCGTACGGGGAGCTACTTGGTGGAGCCCCAGTCGCCGTCCACTCCGTCGATCTCTTCCTGGGTCAGTGCCTGGATGTCCAGCGAGCCGTCCGCGTTCTTCGAGATGGCCACACCGGGCGGCATCTCCTCATCGCTCTTCCCCGTGTCGGCGGAAGCGGGCGCCGTCTTCTCGTACCCGCTGCCGGCGGTCCCCGCCGAGGCGGCCGGAGCGGCGGCCAGCGCGGTGAATCCCAGCAGCGCCGCCGACGACACCACAACAGCGAGAGCCCGAGTCCTGCGCATAAGAATCCTCCTCGATCGGGGAGGGCGACCCAGTGCCGCCCTGCCCCGAACCAAGAACAACAGGGCCCTGCGCTCAGCCGCGTAAGCATTCCGGCGCTGAACCGGCCGTACGCTTACCCGGCCGCAACGTCCCCCTGCTGAACCTCTGGCCGCGTACGGCGGTCCGGCGGGCAGGCCGCACGAGCGGGGGCTCGCCAAGCACGGTGTACGACAGGGCCGGGACACACGAAGGTTGCCCATCACCACGGTCCCAGCGGCCGCTCACCACGGTCCCAGCGGCGGCGCTGCCGCGCCCTGATCGCTACCCGACGGCGAGCAACACCACGAGCAGCACCGCTCCGGCGGCGGCGGGCCCCAGCAGCTCATACGCCCAGCGCACCCGGGCCTCCCCCTGTGCGCCGGGCCTGGCGGCGTTGTGCTCGGCCAGTTCCCGCAGCTCATGGATCGTCTGGTCGGCCCGCGCCATCCGCGCCTCCGCCTCCGTACGACCGTCCGCCCGACCCTCAACGCCGCCCCGCCGCTCCTGCCGCGCCTGCTGCCGGTTCGCGCGCTTGCGCTGCCGCAGCGATACGGGGACGGCCCACAGCTGGTACTTCGTCCCCTCCTTGGTGACGGCCTCACTGGAGTACCCGGCCCGGAAGTCGTCGATCACACTCCACGGCAGCGTGATCGTCCGGAACGGATTCCTGATCCGCACCCGGTCATCGTTGACGAACACCGCCGGCCGCAGCGTGAACGCCACGACCAGCGGCGCGGCCAGCAGCACCACCGCGACGGCGAACCAGGGCGTGAGTCCGTCCCCTCGGACGACGGCGTCCCCGCCGAGCCAGACGGCGAGAACGAGCAGCAGTACGCCACCGGCCATTCCGGCGGGCGACCGGAAGACACGGTCGGCGTAGACGGGCTCCACGGGCGACTTCGAGCTGCTCATACCCCCGATTCTGCCCCACCCGCCCCTTCCGCTGCTCCCGGGGCGCCCCTGCCGATCACCGGGACCGGCTAATGGTCGCGGCGAGGGGGACGCGCAGGGGTGGCGTCGGGACGTAAAGCGTGATTTGTGGCGCTGAGGGGCCCGCCATAAGGCAAGAGCCCGCCACGCGCCGTAAATCATGCAGTCCCGACGTGACCCCGGAGCGGACCCCGGCCCCAGCCCCGCAGCGCCCCCGCAAGCACAGGCACCCGAGCCGGACAAGCCCAAGCCCGCCTCAGCGGAGGCCCCGCACCAAGCAATCCCAGGCCACAAGCGCCCGCACACGGCAGGCCCGCGCCCCCTGTCGGCGCTCTATCGTGACCCCATGACGACCACCACTATTCAGGTCTCCCGCGAGACCCGCGACCAGTTCGCCGCACTCGCGGAGGAGCGTGGGCCAACCGTCGGTCAACTGGTAGAGGCGCTGGTCGCCGAGCAGCGGACCGCGCGGGTCGCTGCCGACAGGGAGGTCGCACGGTGGCTGACCGGTGTCGACATCAGGGACACGGAGTTCGACCAAGCGCCGGACATCCTCGGCAATATTCGCCGGATCGCCGCCGGGAAGGCCCGCACCACCCGGCGCTGACGGACCGGGCGGACGCGTATCCGCCCGGCGTGGTGACCGTCGACATTGACTCCCCCGGAATGATGGGCTTCCGCTGCGGCCCCATGAGCAGGACCAGCTCCGCCTGGGGG
>NZ_JBSGUP010000295.1:0-9864 GCF_053607985.1 Streptomyces sp. NPDC055078 | reverse complement strand
CTCCAAGGTGCACGGCGCGGCCCCGGCCGCCTACCGGGCGCTGGACATCGTCGCCGCCGCGAAGGACGGGGATCTCCAGGCCGGTTTCGACGCCGAGGACCGGGCGCTGGCCGATCTGATCATGGGCGGCGAGCTGCGCAGCGGTATCTACGCCTTCAATCTGGTGCAGAAGCGCGCCAAGCGCCCGGCGGGTGCGCCGGACCGGGCGCTGGCCCGCCCGGTCACCAAGGTCGGCGTCGTCGGCGCCGGTCTGATGGCCTCTCAGCTGGCGCTGCTCTTCCTGCGCCGCCTTGAGGTGCCGGTGGTGCTCACCGATATCGACCAGGAGCGGATCGACAAGGGTGTGGGCTATGTCCACGCCGAGATCGACAAGCTGCTCGGCAAGGGCCGTATCAACCAGGACAAGGCCAACCGTCTCAAGGCCCTGGTGACCGGGGTGCTCGACAAGGCGGAAGGTTTCTCGGACGCCGATTTCGTCATCGAGGCCGTCTTCGAGGAGATGGGCGTCAAGCAGAAGGTGTTCGCCGAGGTCGAGGCCGTCGCCCCGGCTCACGCCGTCCTCGCGACGAACACCTCCTCGCTGTCGGTCAGCGAGATGGCGTCGAAGCTCAAGCACCCCGAGCGGGTCGTCGGCTTCCACTTCTTCAACCCGGTCGCGGTGCTGCCGCTGCTGGAGATCGTCCGGGGTGAGCGGACGGACGACGCCTCGCTCGCGACCGCGTTCGGGGTGGCGAAGAAGCTGAAGAAGACCGCCGTCCTGGTCAAGGACGCACCCGCGTTCGTGGTGAACCGCATCCTGACGCGTTTCCTGGGCGAGATCCAGAACGTCATCGACGAGGGCACCCCGGTCGAGGTGGCCGAGCGGGCCGTCGAGCCGCTGGGGCTGCCGATGTCTCCGCTCGTCCTGCTGGAGCTGGTGGGTCCGGCGATCGGTCTGCATGTCTCCCAGACCCTCAACCGGGCCTTCCCGGACCGCTTCACCGTCTCGGCGAACCTGGCGGCCGTCGTCAAGGCCGACAAGCGCGGCTTCTACGTCCACGACTCCGGCAGGCCGGAGCTGGACCCGGAGGTCGCCGCGCTCCTTGAGCAGGGCGATGTCGTCCTGACCGAGGAGCAGACCCGGGCACGCGTCCTGGACGCGGTGGCGCAGGAGATCGGTCTGATGCTGGACGAGGGCGTGGTGGCCGAGGCCCAGGACATCGACCTCTGTCTGATCACGGGCGCGGGCTGGCCCTTCCATCTGGGCGGCATCACGCCGTATCTGGACCGCGAGGGCGTCTCGCGGCGGGTGAACGGGAAGCCGTTCCTCGCGCCGGGGGTGGCGAGCGTGCCGGCGTAGCGCGGGCGCTACGCGAAGGGGTCGTACGGGCGTGTCCCGTACGACCCCGAGGCGGTTGACCGGGTCAGAGGCGCTTGGCGCTGCGCAGCGTGCTCGCGTAGTAGCCGTTGCCGTTCAGTCGCGATGCTCCGCCCTTGTCGCCGATGGTGGGGCCGTTGACCTCCTCACGGCTGGACAGAAAGATCATATTGCCGTCGGTGTCATGGCCGAGGTAGGTGCCCATGTGGTCGATGCGCTGCTTGGTGCGTTCATCGAGCTTGAAGAAGACCAGGTCGCCCGGCTGGAGCAGATCGATGGACTTCGGGCGGCCCTCCGGGCCCACGCTCGTGAGCGGAATGATGTTCGCGCCGAGTTCCGAGCGCGCCATGCCGTTGGCGGTACGGGGCAGTCCGTCGCCGGACTTGTCCGAGGAGGCCAGCGGATAGCGGGCGCGGTAGCCCCACAGCAGCCGCATATAGCCGGAGCAGTCGGCGGACCGGGCGCGCTTGGCCTCCGAGGTCTTGCTGGCGCCGTCCCGGAAGGTGTACGGGATACCGAGGTAGTCGTAGAAGTCGGACAGCTCCTCGCGCAGGTCGTTGCCCTCGCTGCCGTTGGGGTTGAGCGGCCCGAAGTTGGCGTCGCCGGCGTAGGCGATGCCTTCGTCGTCCTTCTTGACCGGGGCGCCCTGGACGTACTGGAAACCCATGGCGAAGACGTCGTCCTCCTCGCTGCCGAAGAACTCCTTGAACCAGTCCTTGAACCACTTCTCCTTCTCGGCGCCCTTCCGCCAGGGCTCCGGCATCAGCCGCACCCAGTTCTCGGTCACCACCCGGGACTTGGTGTTGGCCGGCTCGGAGAAGGTACGGCTGGGGCCCTTGAGGGTGGCGGTACGGGCCTGGTCGGTGAAGGTCGCCAGCACCTGCCCCTTGTCGCCGCGCAGCACGGAGCGGTCGGGGTTCTTCAGCCGCTCCCACTTCTGGGCGCTGCCCTTCTCGTCGGCGGCGGCGCCGAGGTGCGGAGTGTCGGTGACGGCGTGCACCTCGGGTGCCGCGGCCTGCTCGTCCGCGCGGAGTTCCACGGTGAGATAGGCACTGCTCCCCAGCAGGGCGAGCACGGTCACGGCGTGGAGGACGGGGCGCTTCTTCTTCGGACTCATGGGATCGGCTCCGGTGGGAGGTCAGGCGGAGGGCATGACGCCGAGGAGTATCCCGGCGGTGAGGACGACATAGGCCATGAGGGTGACCGAGCCGGTGGCGAGCAGTGTCGGTCCCTTGGGCTGGCGGACCAGCTGATAGGCGATCAGGCCCGGGACGATGAACCCGAGGGTCTGGTTGCTGTACATCAGCGGGAATTCGAGCGAGAGCACGATCATCACGGTGGCCTGGAGCATCACACCGGTGAGGACCACCGCGGCGAACAGCCGCTTGCCGTAGAGGATCACGAACTTCTGCATCACCAGGGTCGACACATAGGTCAGGACCGTGACACCGACGACCATGGCAGCACGCTGAAGATCCTCGACGAGGGTGAGCGCGAGCCACCCCGGGGTGATCATGCCGCCGGGCGACAGGTTGGTGGTGAGGTAGCAGACCAGCGAGAAGAGGAGTCCCAGAGCGATGCCGATGGCGGCGATCTCCGGGGTGAGGACGGACGGGATCAACGCTGTTCTCCTGGGCTGTGCCACGGTTGGTCGGCTGATGCGGACCGTGACTGATCGTCGGCGGGGACGGCGGGGACCGCGGGCGGGACGCGGGGTTCGAACAGGCCGCGGGGCCGCTGGGCCTCCGTCTGCTCGCGCGGGGCGCGCTGCCGCTCCCGGGCCGGGGCGGGAAGCTCCGCGTTCCGCACCGGTTCGGCGGCGGCCTCGGGTGCGGGGCGGTCGCCGGTGGGCTGGGCCGGAATGTGGACCTGGGGAAGCTGCTGGGTCGAGTAGCGCGACTCGTACGCCTCCGAGTACTGCCGGTAGGGGTCGATGTGCGGCACGTAGAGCCGCATCGTCTCGGAGGAGTCGGCCGCCGGTTCCGCGGTGCGGTCCGCGTCCGCCGGGTCGCCGTGGTGTCGGCCGCCGGCCGGTGCGGCACCCTGGGGCGGTTTCTCGTCGGGGTTCGCGTCGCGGTTCTCGGGGCTGTCGTCGCGGTTCTCGGGGCTGTCGTCGCGGTTCTCGGGGCTGTCGTCGCGGTTCTCGGGGCTGTCGTCGGGGCTCTCGTCGGCCGGGAGTTCCGCGAGGTGTTCCAGCAGCAGCTCGCCCTGGCCGTGGATATTGCCGATGGCGACCAGGGAGGAGTCGGGTCCCAGCCGGCCGAGCAGTTCGGCCATGAACTCCTCGGGGTCGCGCCGCTCGCCGCCGAGGTCGACCGCGCGCGAGCGGTAGTCGGCGGGGATCGCGTCGATGGCCGATTTGGCCGGGTGGCCGATCACAAAAACCTGGTCGGGGTCGAGACCGGGGATGATCTCGCCCATCTGGCCGTTGCGCTCGACCCGGTCGGGGCGGCAGTTGATGACGACGTTGAGCGGCCGGTGGATGGCTCCGAGGTCGAGCAGCTGATTGATGTTCATCAGGGTCGACTCGGGGTCGTTGGCGGCGAAGACGTTGGCGAAGCGCAGCCGCTTGCCGTCCTCGGTGGTGTACCGCTCGACGGAGAGGACGCCCGGGTCCGGCGGGGCGTCGTACATGCCCTGCAGGGCGGTCGCCCGCTCCACGCCCAGCAGCTCCGCGACGGCGAGGGCGATGGCAACGTTCTCCTTGAAGGTGAACCAGCTGAAGCCGCGCAGCTCGTCGTCGCTGACGGTGTCCGGGTCCGCGTAGATCAGCCGGCAGTTCCGGGCGTCGGCCTCCTCCTGGAGGATGTCGTACCGCTCCTTCTCGGCGGTGACGCAGATGCCGTCCTCGGGCATGGACCGGCACAGTGAGCGCGCCACGTCGTCGAGGGTGGGGCCCATCTCGGCGAGATGGTCCTCGCGGACATTGCACAGCACACCGATCGTGGAGCGGATCAGTTTGGACTGGTTGATCTCCTGGAGCGCGGGCATGACGGCCATGCACTCGATGACGAGCGCGTGCGGGCGGTAGGCGGCGGCGCGGCGGACGATACCGATCTGCTCCACGACGTTCGCGATGCCGAACTTCCGGTAGACCGGCTCCTCGGTGGCGTCCGGGTGGATGAAGCGGGCCGCCGTTCCGGTCGTCTTGGCGACCGTCGTCAGGCCGCCGCCACGCAGGGCGCCGGCGCAGAGCCGGGTGATGGACGACTTTCCGCGGATGCCGTTGACAAGGACCCGGGTCGGGATGTGTTCGAGGTTGGTGAAGTGCCGCCGCTGCTCGACGATGCCCGCGACGAGCAGGATCGCGCTGCACACGACCAGTACGGAGTAGAGGAAGAGCACCGGTTCAGTTCCTTCCGGCGAGACTGCCGGCGCTCTCGCGCCTGCGCTGGTCCGGCAGTTGCTGGCGGAGGAGTTCGAGGCTGCGGGTGACGGCTCCGACCTCGTCGTGGTGCCGGGGGTAGAGAACGGTTCGGCGCTCTCCGCCGGCGAGCGCGTCGGCCTGGTCGGCGAGGGCTCGCAGAGGGCGGACGACGACGATGTGCAGCCAGCCCAGGCACGCCGCCGCCGCGGTGGCACCGAGCAGTCCGGCCAGTACGGTGCGGTTCTGGAGCCGGTACTCGGAGATGGACAGCCCGGACGCCGGCTGATGGCTCACCACGGTCCAGCCGAGGGATTTCGCGGCGCCGCCGCCGACGAAGGGCGCGGCTGCGGCGATCTGGATGTCGCCGCCGTCCCGGTAGAGGACACCGCTGGGGCGCGGACTCATGCCGACCTTCTGGTTGGTGCCTTCGACGAGTTCGTCGAGACGGGTGCCTGGCAGCTTCTCGAAGGCGAGATAGCCGGTGTTGGCGCCGATGACGCGGCGTTCGCGGTCGACCACGACGATCTCGCCGAGGCCGGGCCGTTTGAGCAGCGAATTGAGGAAGTCGATACGGAACTCTCCGACGACGGCCGCTCCCCGGCGCCCGGAGGTCCCGGCGGTGCCCACGATCACCGGTTCCTCCGCCCGGTCGTCGAGGATGCGGATCGGCACGGTGGAGGGTGCCTTGCCCGCGCTGCGGGGATCGCCTCCGGCGCGGGCGAGGACAGTGCCCCGGTCGTCGACGACGTACAGCGTCTCGTAGCGCGCATGCTGGCCGAGGGTCTGTTCGAGGACCTCGGTCATCTCGGAGCGCTCGGTGCCGCCGCCGATCAGGGCGGCGACGGACAGCAGATCGGTGTAGCCCTCGTTGAGCGCGCGCCGCACCCGGTCGGCGAGGGTGTCGGTGCGCTCGCGCTGATCGTTGACGACCTGCTGCGGTACGACGACGGTGTCCCCGGCCCGGTTGAGCAGCAGCAGGAGGGGTGCGCACCAGACGAGGAGCAGTACGCCGGCCACGGCGAGCAGGGAGCGGGCGCCGAAGCGTCGGCGGCGCGGGGCGTCGGCGGTGGCGTCCTCGCCGGTGAGCTGTTGCCGTAGTCGCTCCAGGGCGGCGCCGATCCGGGCCGCTTCGCCGTACCGGGGCGTGGTGACGGGCCGGGCGAGGTCGCCGCGGGTCAGTCGCCGGCTCTCCAGGAACAGCCGGATGAGGGGCCGTTGGACGGTGCCGAGCAGCAGGGCGACGGTGAGGGTGCCGATGAGCAGCAGGGCGCCGGCGGCGGCGAGCCCGAAGGCGGGGCTGCTGGTGGTGCCGGGGGTCTCGGCGACCTTGACCATGGCGACGACGGTGAGACCGAGGCTGGTGGCGACGGTGGCCTCACCGGCCTTGGGACCGGCCAGGGTGGCGTACCCGGCGACCGAGCGGTCGCCGAGATGGATACCGCCGGTGAGGCTGCCGCTGACCCCGTGGAAGCCGCCGGAACCGGGTTCCTTGGACTTCAGCGGGTTCTGCCGCGACTTGGCCGCCGCCGTCTTGGCGAACGTCTTGAGCTGCTTCTCCGCATGGGCGACCTCCTCGCGCTGGAGATCGGTGAGGACCTGCTCGGGCTCGGGGATGCCGTCGTCGCTCAGCACCTGGGCGCGTCGGTCGATGACCGCGATGGAGCGGAACTTGCCGAGGCTGACGCCGGGGAACCGGAGGCTGTTGGAGGCGATGAGCAGCTTCTGCGGCTCGCCCTTCCAGGTGAGCACCGCGAAGGCGAGCAGTCGGGTCTCACCGTTCTCCAGCCGTACCATGCGGGGCGCTAGCCCGTTCTTCTCACCGAGTTTGGCGCGGTCGACGGCGGTCAGCGGCACATTCTCCCCGCGAGCGGCGAGCAGTTTGCCCGATCTGATCTCGACGACGGCGGTGCCCATCCACTTCTGATAGACGTTGCCGATCTTGTCGAGGACCGCGTCGGCCGACACGGGTTCGGTGGCGTTGAACAGCCCGGCGGTCCGGGTCAGGTCGGTGATGCTCTCGTCGATGGAGGCACGCATGGCTATCGCGCTGTCCTCGGCGAAGTGCTGTTGCGAGGTCATGACGGCCTCGGGGACGGGGGCGTCCTCGACGCGCCCGAGGGTGAGGGCGGTGAAGCCCGCGAGAGCGAGCAGCAGAACCGATAGAACAGCTATGGGCGGACGTATGCCACCCAACAGCGACATATCTGATCGTCGGCGGACTTTGTGTCGCCGCCCTGCCTTCGAAGCGGCCAACGGAGGCTCCTCTCACGGAAATACCCAACAGCGCCCGATATTTCCGCATATGACAGGAAAGGGCGCGAGGGCTGTATCGTGCCACGGCATCAACACGTCCCCGAATTGATCAGACGGACTATATGAACAAATGGCTGCACAGATCGAAACGATGTGCCCTTAAGGGCACCCGTTGTGGCAGCACACTCAGCCGGGAAGCGGCATCAGCGGTCGCAGCCCGTCATCGGCTCCGCCCCGGTTGAGCATGGTGCCCTGGGTGCGCTCGAAGGCCAGCCGGTACCGGGAGCGCTGCTCCTTGGACAGACCGCCCCCCTCCCGCAGCACGGCGGCCACATCGAGAAGCCGGTGATCCTTCACGGCCCCATCGGGCAGCGCGCCCGCTTCATCCGGGTCCGGCGGGATATCGACGATCGTGGGGGCGTACTTCGCCGTCACATCCCACCGGCCGTCGCGCTCGCGGAACTCGAACCAGCCGATGGCGCCTTCCTCCGTCAGCCCGGTGGGCACGTCATGACGGGCGATCTGGTTGCCCAGACCGTAGGCGATCCAGGTGCCGTTGACCTTCTCCATGGGCTGGACGACATGGGCGTGGTGGCCGATGACCAGGTCGATCCCGGTCTTCTCGGCGATGCGCCGGCCGAGCGCGAGTTGCGAGCGGCTCGGGTTGGGCCAGTTCTCCCGGCCCCAGTGGATACTCAGGAGCACCACCTCCGCGCCCGCCTTCCGGGCCCGCTTCTCCGCCGCGGCGATCCTGTCGAAGTCCGTCAGATTGGCCATCCAGGACTTGCCCTTGGGGGTCTTCTTGCCGTTGAACGCGAAGGCGTACGACAACTGCGCGACCTTCACGCCCTTGACGTCCATGATCAGCGGCTTCTCCGCCTCCGCCCGGGTCCGGGCCGACCCCGTGTGCTTCAGGCCCGCTCGGTCCAGGGTGTCCAGCGTGTTCTTGACCCCCTTGGCGCCGTGGTCGAGCGTGTGGTTGGAGGCCGTGGAGCAGGTGTCGTAGCCGATGTCCTTGATCGCCGCGGCGATCTGGGGCGGCACCAGGAAGTCGGGATAACTCCGGAAAGGTCCCTCGGGCTTGCCCGTCACCGGTTCGAAATGACATATCGCCAGATCGGCCTTGCTGATCACTGGCTTGATACCGGCCATAATCGGCCCGAAGTCGATGCCCTTCTCGCCCTTGCCGGTGACCGTGGCATCCCGACGCGCCTGCTCCGTAAGCTCCGGGTGGATCAGAATGTCCCCCGCGGCGGCCACGGTGAAGGCGGGGTCCCCGCCAGGTGCCGCGTCGTCGTCGGACCCGAACGGGCCACAGGCGACCGCTCCGAACAGCATCGCGGGCAGCAGCAGGGAAGTAGTCATCAAACTGTGGGGGTGTTTCATCACTGGGCTATTTTTATACGACGATGATGACCAAACGAACAAAGATGGTAACGATCGCAACAATGACAGGGGCGGCCGCGATCGCCCTGGGGGTCGTGATCACTCTGGTCCCGCGCGGGGACACCACGGACAGCCGGAGCGGGGACACCACGGACAGCCGGGGCCCCGAGAGACTGGATCTGACCGAGCGGGTGGGCCGGTACACCGCGCGCTTCGGCGAGGGCACCGGCTACCGTCCGCCGACGGCCGCCGACCGGCGTACGGTCGCACGCGGTGTGGCCCTCCTCATCGACGGCCGGCGCGGCCAGGCGGAGCGCCGGCTCAAGGACATCGACTTCGCCGTCCGGACGGTGACGGACCGCGTCACCGGGCGGCGGTTCGCCGAAGTCGCGGACCGTACGGACGACTCCCCCGCGCCGCGCGGCTGGGGGCGCGTCTACATCAGCCTCGACGGCCGCGCCCGCTGGTCCGTACAGGTACCGCACCCCGTGGCGGACCGAACGACGGAACAGCTCGGCACGCGGGTGCTGCTCGGCTCGCCCGGCGGCGTGCTGGTGATCGCAGGAGCACATCGCAAAGCCGGACGGGGCGATGCCGCGGATGCCGCGCACCGCACCGACACCGTCTTCGACGCGGTCTGCGGCGAACTCGCCGAGCGCGGACTCCCGGGCATCCAGCTCCACGGCTTCGCCGATGACTCCGTACCCGGTCATGACGTCGTCGCGTCCACCGGCCGGGGCCGCGTCGCCCTGCGCGAGGCCCGGCTGCTCGCCGACGCCCTGCGGAAGCGGGACTTCGCGGTCTGCCGCGCCTGGGCCGCCTCCTGCCCCCTGGAGGGGCGCACCAATGTGCAGGGCGGCAAGGCCGAGGCCGAGCAGGTCCCCTTCCTCCACGTCGAGTTCAGCAACAGGCTGCGCACAAGCGAAGGACAGGCCACGCGAGCCGTGGCGGCGATGGAGCGGGTCACCGCGGAATGGGCGCGGAATGGGTGACGGGACGGGTGACGGGACGGCCGCGCGGAGGGCCCTGCTGATCGTCGACGCCGCGAATGTCGTCGGCTCCGTCCCCGACGGCTGGTGGCGCGACCGCCGCGGTGCCGCCGAGCGCCTCCGCGACCGTCTCCTGCCCTACGCGGCCGACGGAGTCCCCGGCACCCCGGGCCCCCTGGACATCGTCCTGGTGGTCGAGGGCGCCGCCCGAGGGGTGGCCTCGGTCCCCGGCGTACGGGTCGAGTCCGCGCCCGGCAGCGGGGACGACCACATCGTGGAGCTGGCGGGCGGGGCCACGGGCGCGTCGGAGCTGAACACCACCGGGACGCCGGCGGGCAGGCAGGGGCCGGCCGGGTTGTAGCGGTGGCCGAGGTCGCCGACCGCCGTCAGCGTGCCGTCGCCGGTGCGGAGGTGGTGCTGCGGCTGCATGACGGGGACGACACCGAGCTCGCCCATGCGCGTGATCTGCTCGTCCGTCGGCAGGCCGCAGTGCTCGATGCGATGGCGCATGC
>NZ_JBSGUP010000294.1:0-9877 GCF_053607985.1 Streptomyces sp. NPDC055078 | reverse complement strand
GCCGCCCCCGGCCCACTCCGCGCCCCCCGCCCGGCTGGAGGTACGGGACGCGACCATCGGCTACGCCCGCCGCCCCGTCTGCGACCATCTGGACCTGCGGATACCGGAGGGCTCCTTCACCGCCGTCATCGGCCCCAACGCGTGCGGCAAGTCCACCCTGCTGCGGGCGGTGGCCCGGCTGCTGGCACCCAGTGCGGGACAGGTGCTCCTCGACGGCCGGTCGATCGCGCGGTACCGCTCCAAGGAGGTCGCGCGCCGGCTCGGGCTGCTGCCGCAGACCTCCCTCGCGCCGGACGGCATCAGCGTCGCCGAACTCGTCTCCCGGGGCCGCTACCCCCACCAGAAGCTCACCCGCCAGTGGACGGCGGCCGACGAACGGGCCGTCGCCGAGGCGATGGCCGCGACCGCCGTCACCGAGCTGTCCGGCCGCCTCGTCGACGAGCTGTCCGGCGGCCAGCGCCAGCGTGTGTGGGTCGCGATGGTGCTCGCGCAGCAGACCCCCGTACTCCTGCTGGACGAGCCGACCACGTTCCTCGACATCGCCCACCAGATCGACCTGCTGGAACTCTTCACCGATCTGCACCGGTCCGGCCGCACTCTCGTCGCGGTCCTGCACGACCTCAACCACGCCGCCCGCTACGCGACCCACCTGGTCGCCATGCGGGACGGCCTGGTCGTCGCGGAGGGACCGCCGGCCGAGGTCATGACGGCCGACCTGGTGCGTGAGGTGTTCGAGCTGCCGTGCCGGGTGGTGCCCGACCCGGAGACCGGCACCCCCATGGTCGTCCCGCTGGCCCGCCGCCGGGACGCCGCGTGAGCCGCGCGGCCGGGGCGGGGCGGACCCGTCCGGCGTCCGGGGCCCGGCAGTTGTTCGGCATCGCGCTGCTGCACGGCGGACGCGGTGCGCGACTCGGCCTCACCACCGTGGCGTTCATGGTCCACCAGCTCTGCGAGGCGCTCGTGCCGATCCTCATCGGCGTCGTCATCGACCGGGCGCTGGAGCCGGGCGACTCCGCCGCCCTCTTCCGCTGGCTCGCGGTGCTCGCCGGGGTGTTCCTCGCCCTGTCGCTGTCCTACCAGCGGGCCTCGAAGTCGATGGTGGAGGTCTACGGCTACGCGGAGCACGAACTGCGCCGGCTCGCCGTGACCCGCCTCCTCGACCCGTACGGGCTGCGCCGCCGCCCCGGCCCCGGCGAGGCGCTGTCCCTGGTCACCTCCGACACGTACCGGGTCGCGGGCGTCTCCTGGAGCGTCGTCCAGCAGGCGGCCACCGTCACCGCGATCCTCACCGCGTCGACAGCGCTGCTGCTCATCTCCGTGCCCCTCGCCATCGGCGTGATCGCCAGCACCGTGCTCGTCCTGTTCCTGATGCGGCGGCTCGCGATGCCGCTGGAGGCGAGAGGACTGGCCGAACAGGGCTCCGCCGCGCGCGCCGGGGAGGTCGCCACCGACATGATCTCCGGGCTGCGGGTACTCGCCGGGATGAACGCCCGCGCGGAGGCTGCCGACCGCTACCGCGCGGCGAGTGACGAGTCGAGGCGGGGCGCGGTCGCCGCGTCGCGCGCCGTCCTCGCGTACTCCGCCCTCAGCCTGCTGCTGTCCGGCGTCTTCCTCGCCGCGCTGGCCACCGCGTCCGGCTTTCTGGCCCTGGAGGGACAGCTCACGATCGGCCAGCTCGTGACCGTGCTCGGCCTCGCCCAGTTCCTCCAGGGCGCCCTCGCGCACGTGGGGACGTTCGCCTCCAACTGGGCCCACAAGCGCGCCTCGGCCAAGCGGCTCGGCGATCTGCTGGCCGAACCGCCCCTCATCACCCCGGCGGTGACCGGTGCGAGGATCCCGTCCGGTGGCGGCCCTCGCGCCCGTACCGCCCCGGTCGTCTGGCGGCCTCCCGGCCACCGGACGCCCGTCGAACTCGCCTCCGGCACCCTCCTCGGGGTCGTCCCCCGGGATCCCGCGCACGCGCGGCGGCTCAGCGATCTGCTCGCCTGCCGCGTCCCGCCCGGCCGGGGGGAACTCCTGATCGACGGTGTGGACGCCGTCGACCTCGGCCCCGAGGCCGTACGCGCGCACATCGCCGCCCCGCCCCACCAGGGCGCACTCTTCTCCGGCACCCTGCGCGCCAATCTGACCCCGCCGGGCGCCGACCCCGACCCCGCCGTGATCCGGGCCGCGGTTCTGGACGATGTGCTGGAGCACATCGGCGGGCCGGACGCGGACATCGGCGAGCTGGGCCGCAGACTCTCCGGCGGCCAGCGCCAGCGGCTGCTGCTCGCGCGGGCCCTGCACACGGACACGCCCGTGGTCGTGCTGGACGAACCCGCCACGGCGGTCGACGCCGTGACCGAGCGGCGGATCGCGGAAGGGCTCGCGGAACTCCCGGGCACCACCGTGCTGATCACCACGAGCCGCATCCTGCTGTCCACCTGTGACCGGGTGGTCGACCTGACGGACGGGGCCGGCGGCGAACGCGCGGCCCGCGGCGACGGCGGCCCATGGGACGACGACGAACCGAACGGAACCCTCCGGTGACCCCGACCGCACCCGCCCCCGAACCGGACACGGAACCGGGCGTGCCCACCGCCACCGGCCCTGCCACCGGCACGGGTACCGCCACCGCCACCGGCGAGAGGTCCGCCCCCGATCCGGCGGGCGACGCCCGGCTCCCCGTCGCGACCCCGGCCCGGACCCGGCGGGAGGTCGTCCGCCGGCTCGGCCGCCACCGCCGTCGGCTGACGGTCACCCTGCTGGTCCTGCTGGCCGGTACGGCGGTCTCCCTCACCACCCCGCCGCTGCTGGGCGCCGTGGTCGACGCGGTCGCCGCGCAGTCCGGACGGGGCAGGGTGACGGCCCTCGGCGCGGCCCTCGTCGGCGCCGCCCTGTTGGGCGCCGCGCTCACCTACCTCGGCGGCCGGATGCTGGTCGGCCTGGTCCAGGACACCCTGGCCGCACTGCGCGAGGACGTCTTCGACGCGGCCGTACGACTGCCCGCCGACACCCTGGAGGCGTCCGGCAGTTCCGATGTGGTCTCCAGGGTCACCGGCGATGTCGAGGCGATCTCCGAGGCGGCGTCCGGTGTGCTGCCCGACATCACCGGAGCGGCCCTCACCATCACACTGACCGTGGCGGGCCTCGCCGTCCTCGACCCGAGGCTGGCGCTCGCCGGACTCGCCTGCCTGCCGCTCCACTGGTACGCCACCCGGCGGTTCCTCGCCCGCTCGCACCCTGTCTACGGGGACATCCGCCGACTGGAGTCCACCCGCGGGCAGACGGTCATCGAAGCGGTACGGGGCGCCGAGACGATCCGGGCCTACCGCGCCCAGCCCACCCATCTGGCCGAACTGGCCGAACGCGGCGAGCGGGCCATCGACCGCCAGCGCGACGGGATGCGGCTGCGCAACCGCTTCTACGGCTGGCTGAACGGAGCGGAGTTCGTGGGTCTTGCCGCCGTCCTGGCGACCGGATACGTACTGCTCGGCCAGGGCGCCATCACCCTGGGGACGGCCACGGCCGCGGCCCTCTACTTCCACCGGCTGTTCGGCCCGATCGGTCTGCTGCTCACCAGCCTGGACGACATCCAGCGCGCCACGGTCGGCCTGGCCCGGCTGGTCGGTGTCACCGATCTCGTCCCGCCGCGCGGCCCGGAGTCCCCGCCGGTCGCCGGTCCGCCCCCGCCCATCGAGGTGACCGGCGTCTCCTTCACCTACCCCGGCGCCACCCGCGAGGCCCTGCGGGACGTCACCCTCCGGGTCCCCGGCGGCGGGACCGTCGCCCTGGTGGGAGCCAGCGGCTCGGGCAAGAGCACCCTGGCGCGGCTCGTCGCGGGGGTCGGCGGGCCGGACCGGGGCCGGATCACCGTGGGGTCCGGCGCGGAGCGGATCCCCCGCTACCTGGTCACCCAGGAGGTCCATCTCTTCGGCGGCACGCTCGCGGACAACCTTCGCCTGGCCGGACCGGACGCCACCGACGCCGAACTGGCCGCCGCGCTGCGGGAGACGGGCGCGGACTGGGCGCTGGAACCGGGCCGGGGACTCGATGCGGTCCTCGGCGGTCCCGACGGCGCCGCCCTGGACGACGGATCGGTCCAGCACCTCGCGCTCGCCCGCGCCCTGCTGGCCGACCCGCCCGTCCTGGTCCTGGACGAGCCCACCGCGGAGTCGGGCCCCGCGAGCCGGGCCGTCCTCGGCGCGGCGATCGAACGGGTCACCCGCGACCGGACGAGCGTCATCGTCGCGCACCGGCTGGAACAGGCACGGGACTGCGACCATATCGTCCTGCTCCGGAACGGAGAGGTGGCCGAGCAGGGCACCCACCGTGAACTGCTCGCATCGGCGGGCGAGTACGCCGCCCTGTGGCGGGCGTACACGGGCGAGAGGGGGCCGCACACCGTGACGGTGTCGCGTACGGACGCGGGGACGGGACCGGAGCCGCGCGCGGACGCGGCGGCGGGACCAGGACCGCGTGGGGACGCGGACGCCGGACCGGGACCGCGCGCGGACGCGGCGGCGGGACCAGGACCGTGTGGGGACACGGCGGCGGGACCAGGACCGCGTGGGGACGCGGACGCCGGACCGGGACCACACACCGACCACCTTTACGACGCACCGGGACGAAACGCCGGTGCGGGAACCGACAAGGAGCACTGAACCATGGAGATATACCGAGCGACCGTCGCCAGGGTCGAGCCCCTGACCACCACCATGGTCCGTGTGACACTGACCGGCGGGGACCTGCCGGCGTTCACCTCGACCGGTGTGGGCGACGAATACGTACGGCTGTTCTTCCCGCACGGCCCCGACCGCGCCGACCTGTCCCTGCCGGTCGCGACGGAGACCGCCTGGGAGACCCCGGAGGGCCGCCCCACCGCGCCCATGCGGACGTACACCATCCGCGCGGTACGGCCCGAAGCCGACGAGATCGACATCGACTTCGTCGTGCACGACCACGGGGTGGCCGCCTCCTGGGCGGCGGCGGCCCGGCCGGGTGACCCGGTGGGCCTCAACTCGCCCACGGCTCTCTACGACCGGCCCGATGACGTTTCCCGGCAGATCCTTCTCGCGGACCTCACCGGGCTGCCCGCCGTCGCGCGGATCCTGGAGAACACCCCGGAGCACATCACCACCAGGGTGATCGTCGAGGTCCCGGACGAGGCGTCGGTACTGCCGCTCCCGTCCCACCCCCGGGCCAAGGTCACCTGGACCTACGGCGGCAACGGGCACTCCCCGAGCCGGCTCGCCGACCTGGTCACCACGGCACTGCCCGAGGGCGGCGACCTGTCGGACACCTACTGCTGGACGGCGGGGGAGACCACCGCCCTGCGCACCGTCCGCAAGCACCTCCGCAAGACCCTCGCCCTGCCGCCCGACCGTTTCAAGGTCGTCGGCTACTGGGTCCCCGGCTCCGACTCCTGGACGGAGCGCTGGGAGGCGCTCCCCGCCACCGTGAAGGCGGAGCTGGAGGCCCTGTGGGAGGCGCCGACAGACCATCTGGAGGACGTCACCATCGAGTACGAGGACCGGCTGAGCGGCCTGGGTCTCTGAGCGCGCGGGGCCTGCCGGCGGGCCCGGTGGGCCCCGGGGTGTGCGCACGCCCGGACCCAGGACCTTCGCGGTCGGCCCGGCGTACGCTGGCGCCATGGCGACGATCGAACTCGACGGCCTCGGGCCGGACTTCACGGCCGACCCTTATCCGTACTACGCGTCGATGCGCGAGAGGGGGCCGGTACACCGGATCCGAGGGGCCGACGGATGGCACTTCTGGCTGATCGTCGGATACGACGAGTGCAGATCCGCCTTCGGCGACGCCCGGCTGGTGAAGCGTTCCCGGGCCCAGGACGAGGCCGACCTGTTCATGGGCCGGCACCTGCTGGTCGCGGACCCGCCGGACCACACCCGGCTGCGGCGGCTGGTGTCACGGGAGTTCTCGCCCCGGCGGGTGGAGGCGCTGAAGCCCCGCGTCCAGCAGCTCACGGACGAACTGCTCGACAGGATGCTGCCGGACGGGCGCGGCGACCTGGTGGACTCCCTCGCCTTCCCCCTGCCGATCACCGTGATCTGCGAACTGCTCGGTGTGCCCGACAGCGACCGCGACACCTTCCGTGGCTGGTCGAACGAGGTCGTGACACCGACGGACCGGGACACGTCCATGGCCGCGATCCACGCGCTGCGGGACTACCTGGACGCCCTCATCGTACGGCGCAGAGAGGCCGAGCCCGCCGACGACCTCCTCTCCGCGCTGCTGCGCACGGAGGCCGATGGGACGGACCGGCTGTCGGCCGCCGAAGTGCGTGCCATGGCGTTCCTGATCCTGATCGCGGGCCATGAGACCACGGTCAATCTGATCTCCAACGGAGTGCGTCTGCTGCTCGGACACCCCGACCAGCTCGCCGCGCTGCGCGCCGACCGCGGCCTGCTCGACGGCGCGGTGGAGGAGATGCTGCGCTACGAGGGACCGGTCGAGAACGCGACCTTCCGCTTCACCCGCGAGCCGGTCGTCTACGGCGACACCGAGATACCCGCCGACGAACCGGTGCTGATCGGCATGGCGTCCGCGGACCGCGACCCGGCGCGCTTCCCCGAGCCGGACACCTTCGACATCCGCAGATCGGCGGCGAACGGCGGCAGCGGCGCGGGACATCTGGCGTTCGGCCACGGCATCCACTTCTGCCTGGGCGCGCCGCTCGCCCGGCTGGAGGCGAAGGTGGCCATCGGTACGCTGCTCGACCGCGCGCCGGATCTCGCCCTGGACGCGTCGCCTGACTCGTACGACTGGCTTCCCGGCATGCTGATGCGGGGCACCCGCCGACTGCCGGTGCGCTGGTAGCGGGTGGTCTAGGGCCTCTCGTTTGGATCTTGCTGGGCTCGCGTGCCCTGGCACCGCACCTCGCCGCGTTGTCGTCAGTCGCCTACGCTCCGCGTGGACTCCCTCCTCCGCCTTGCGATGCACGGCACCAGACCCCGCTCACTGACCCAGCCTGATCCAAACGAAAGACCCTAGCCGTCGGACGAGCCGGCCCTGCGCGCCGGGACGGCGTCGGACGTGCCCTGCGGGCGCGCGGGGACGCTCTCCGGTGACGCGCCCTCCGGCCGCCTGACACCGTGCCGTCCGATGGGGAGCATCAGGGGCCGGCCGGACACGGGGTCCTCGATGATGCGGCTGTCGAGCCCGAACACGGCGCGCACGTTCCGCTCCGTCAGCACCTCGTACGGAGTCCCCGCCGCGTGCAGCCGGCCTGACGCGAGGGCGACGATGTGGTCGGCGTACCGGGCGGCGAGGTTGAGGTCGTGCAGGACCATGACGACGGTCGTGCCCCGTGCGTGGTTCAGATCCGTCAGGAGGTCGAGGACCTCGACCTGATGGCTCGCGTCCAGGAAGGTGGTGGGCTCGTCCAGCATCAGGATCTCGGTCTGCTGGGCGAGCGCCATCGCGATCCACACCCGCTGGCGCTGGCCGCCGGAGAGTTCGTCCACGCTGCGGTCCGCGAGTGCGGTGGTGTCCGTCGCCGCCAGGGCCGCCGCGACCGCCGCGTCGTCCTCGGCGCTCCAGCGCGAGAACATCCGCTGGTGCGGATGGCGCCCGCGGCCGACGAGGTCGGCGACGGTGATCCCCTCGGGGGCCACCGGTGACTGGGGCAGCAGCCCGAGCGTACGGGCGAGCTTCTTGGCGGGCAGCCGGTGCACCTCCTTGCCGTCCA
Source organism: Streptomyces sp. NPDC055078 (assembly GCF_053607985.1). Classification (NCBI taxonomy): domain Bacteria; kingdom Bacillati; phylum Actinomycetota; class Actinomycetes; order Kitasatosporales; family Streptomycetaceae; genus Streptomyces; species Streptomyces sp. NPDC055078. Next base: position 2,187 of record NZ_JBSGUP010000294.1, on the reverse strand, counting down.
GGACGACACGGCCCGAGCGGGGTGTCAGCAGCCGGGACATGGAACGCAGCAGCGTCGACTTGCCGCAGGCGTTCGCGCCGACGATCGCTGTGATCCGGCCCGGTGGCACGGCCAGGTCGAGGGACTCGATGACGGTACGGTCGCCGTAGCCGAGGGTGAGCCGTTCGGCCGCCAGGGAATGGGCCGTGGTCACAGGGAGCCTCCCGCGCGGTTGGTGCGGATGATCAGGTAGACGAGATAGGGCGCCCCGAGCACACCGGTGACGACGCCGACCGGGAAGCGGGTGTCGAACGCGAACTGCCCGGTGAAGTCGGCCACCAGGACCAGCAGGGCACCGACCAGCCCAGCCGGCACCAGCAACGAGCCGCCCGGCCCGGTGATCCGCGCCGCGATGGGCCCGGACAGGAACGCCACGAAGGCGATCGGACCGGCCGCCGCCGTGGCGAACGCGATCAGACCGACAGCGGCGACGATCACCGTGACGCGGGTGCGTTCGACCCGGACCCCGAGAGCGGATGCGGTGTCCTCGCCGAGCTGGATCGCCGACAGGTTCCGCGCCTGCGACAGCAGTACGGGGCACAGCACCGCCAGCGCCACGGCGGCGGGCACGGTCTGGTCCCAGGTGGTGCCGTTGAGGCTGCCGGTCAGCCAGCGCGCCGCCTCCTGGAGGTCCCACTCGGCGGCCTGGGACAGCACATAGGAGACGACACTGTCGAGCATCGCGGCGATGCCGATGCCGATGAGGATGAGCCGGGTGCCGACCACGCCGTCCTTGAACGCCAGGGTGTAGACGAGCAATGCCACGGCGAGGGCGGCGGCGATCGCGACGACCGACACCTGTGTTTCGCCGAGGGACAGCACGACGATCGAGATGGCCGCCGCCGCGCTCGCCCCCGAGCTGATACCGATGACATCGGGGCTGGCGAGCGGATTGCGGAGCATCGTCTGGAAGGTGACGCCGGCCAGACCGAAGCTGAAGCCCGCCACCACCGCGAGCACGGCCCGGGGCAGCCGCAGCCGCCCTACGGTGAAGGTCGCCCCCGGCACCTGCTCGCCGAGGACCACCCGGACCACGTCGTCGAGCGGATAGTACGTCTGCCCGGCCATCAGGGTGACGCCGAACGCCACCACCACGAGGGCCCCCAGCAGCACGGCGACCGCGCGGCGGCGCAGCGCCCTGCGGACCCGGCCCCGGGCGACGGCCCCGGGGAGAACTTCGGCGCTCACAGGGCACGCACCTTCTGTCTGCGGACGATCCAGATGAAGAACGGCGCCCCGATCAGGGCCGTCACAATGCCCACGTCGACCTCCGCCGGCCGGGCCACCACCCGGCCGGCCACATCGGCCGCCGTGAGCAGCGCCGCGCCCAGCAGCGCGGCGAAGGGCAGCAGCCAGCGGTGGTCCACGCCGACCAGCAGCCGGCAGGCGTGGGGGACGACGAGGCCGACGAAGGCGATCGGCCCGGCGACCGAGGTGGCCGCGCCGCACAGGACGACGGCACCGAGCGCGGCCACGCCCCGGGCCACGGCGACCCGCTCGCCGAGCCCCGCCGCGAGTTCCTCCCCCAGCGCCAGCGAGTTCAGCGCCCTGGCCGACAGCAGACAGATCAGGAACCCCGCCGCGAGGAAGGGCAGTACATGCCCGATGCGCTCGAAGGAGGCGCCGCCCACCCCACCGATCTGCCAGAGCCGGAAGCTCCCGGCGATATCGTTGCGGGGCAGCACCACGGCGGTGACGAGCGAGGCGAACGCGGCCGAGGTCGCGGCCCCGGAGAGCGCCAGTTTCAGGGGCGTGGCACCGCCCCGTCCCAGTGTGCCGACGCCGTACACGAACAGCGCCGACAGCGCCGCCCCCGCCATCGCGACCCACACATAGCCGGTCGGCGAGGAGAGGCCGAAAAACGCGACCGCCGTGACCACGGCGAGCGACGCGCCCATGTTGACCCCCAGGATGCCGGGATCGGCCAGCGGATTGCGCGTCACCCCCTGCATGACGGCGCCCGCGAGACCCAGTGCCGCGCCGATCAGCGTCGCGAGCACCGTACGGGGGATGCGCTTGGCGGCGGCGGCCTGTTCCAGGGATCCGTCGGCGCCGCCGAGCGCCGCCCAGACATCGGACCAGCCGACGTCCCGGGAGCCGAACGCGACGGAGGCGGCCATCAGCGCGGCCAGGACCAGGACCGTTGCG
>NZ_JBSGUP010000293.1:0-9908 GCF_053607985.1 Streptomyces sp. NPDC055078 | reverse complement strand
CGACGCCAGGCGCCAGCGCACGAGAATCCGGTCGGTGGCGTCGTCGCGGTTGATGTCGTCGTCGATCGGACCGTAGAAGTCCGGCAGGTACTCGGCCGGTTCGGCGCCCAGCTTGGCTGTGTTGAAGTACGCGTTGCGGCACACCAGGGGGTCGTACGTCCAGCTGATCTCGTCGACACCGCGCGCCATCGCCCAGGCACGCTGGTGCAGCTTCAGGGCGAACCCGACGTTGCGCCGCCGCAGGTGTGGCAGGACCCCCGCGAGGTGACTGTGCAGTGCCCCGCGCGCCGGTGGGGAGAAGAAGCCGAAGCAGGAGCCGACCAGCTCGCCCCCGTCGAAGGCGCCGCTCACATAGCTGCCCGCCTTCGTCATCGCGCGCAGCAGGTCCGCCGTCACCGGCGGGCTGTTCTCGCCGGTGCGCCAGATGTGCTCGTACAGCCGCCGGACGGCTTCGAGCTCGCCGACGGTGTCCAGGGAGCGGATGCCGACGCCCGCGGCCCGCGCGGCGGCCTCGGCCGCGGCGTACGCCGTGTCGACGGGCGGGAAGTCGGTGCGGTCGCGGAGGAGATCAGTCACGCCGGTCATGGTTTCAGCCGCTTCGGGCGCACAGCTGGTCCGAAGGCACAGGATGCCGGTCCCCGATTCGTCCGGGCGGACAGCCGCCCTGCGGCCGCCGGCAGATCGGCGACCTGGGGTGCCGCGAGGTGGTGCGGGGTGCGGACCGGATGCCGCGTCGCCGCCCGGACGTGCGGCGGCGCGAGCCCGGTGACGAGGTCAGAAGGGCTCCCGTACGGACGAGTTGCAATGTCCAGGTGCGGTAACGGCGCGGTCGTGGGTTGGGGACCGGGCTTCCACCGGCCCGCTCACACCCCGCATGGTGAGGACACAGCCGTTCACCTGGAGCACAGGCGTACGGCGGCTGATACCGACCTTTGTGAAACGGGGAAACATCATGGCTCTCAACCTGCGTACGAGGACCGTTCTCGCCACCGCGGCGCTCCTCACGGGGACCACGCTGCTGACCGCCTGCCAGGACGGCTCCTCGGACGCGGCGGCGACGCCGAAGACCGAGGCGGCCGGAGCGGCGAAGCCGGGAGCGAAGCAGGCGGGGAAGCCGGCCGGGGTCAGCGGGACCTTCGCCGGCGGCACGGTGGAGTATCTGGCGCCGGGCAAGTACATCGTCGATGCCCAGGGCAAGGAGCAGCAGTTCTTCACCGCGGAGGACACCAAGGTCTACGGTGCGGGCACCATCTGCGGCACGTACCAGCAGAGTGCCGACACCCCGTGCACCCTCGACGATCTGGAGAAGGTCCTCAAGGACGGGTCGATCCCCGCCGACGTGGTCATGAAGAACGGGATCGCCACCAGGATCACCGAGCGCCCGGCACCCGACGAGGGCCCGGCCGTCGACGACAGCCGACCCGGCACGCCGCCCAAGGACAAGGACAAAGACAAGAACAAGGCCCCGGAGTCGTCCGTCGACGGGATCAACAAGGGCAAGGGCGTCAACGGCACCTGGCTGGGCAATGTGCGCTACCTGGCACCGGGCAAGTACACCGTCTCGGATCTGAAGGGCGCGGAGCAGCAGTTCTTCATCGCCGATGACACCAAGATCTGGGGGGCCGGCGCGATCTGCGGTGACGACGCCGGGCAGGCCGGAACCGAGTGCACCGAGGCGGAACTCGAAGCGGCCACCAAGAAGGCCGGCGTGTCCGCCGAGGTCGTCATCGTCAACGGCATCGCCACCACCGTCCGCGAGGACCACTGACCCCGGGCGCGGCCGATACCCCCGTGCGGCCGGGTGATGCCGCGCCGTCAGCGGTGCATGTGCGGGCCAGGTGCCCGTCCGGGGGATGATGGGCGGGTGAGGATCGGTGTGCTCGGTGCGGTGCAGGCGTGGGGCGATGACGGAGGTCTGCTGGACCTGAGGGGACCTCGGCATCGTGAGGTGCTCGCCCGGCTCGTCGCGGCCGATGGGCGGATGGTCACCGCCGACGGCCTGGTCGAGGACTTGTGGTCCGATCCCCCGGCGGGCGCCTTGGGCGCGCTCCGTACGTTCGTCGCCGCGCTGCGCCGTGCGATGGAACCCGGTCGGCCGCCCCGTACCCCGTCGCGGGTGCTGGTGACGGAAGGGCCCGGATACGCGCTGCGTCTGCCACGGGCGGATGTGGACGTTCACCGGTTCCAGGACACTCTGGCCGGGGTCCGCCGTGCTCCCGGCAAGGTGGCCGAGCTGGGCGAGGTGCTCGCTTCGTGGCGCGGGCCGGCCTACGCCGATCTGCCTGATTCGGGGTGGGTCCAGCGGGAGCGGGCCCGGCTGGAGGAGCTGCGGTTGCAGGGGGTGGAACTGCGGGCGGGCATCCTGCTCGACTCCGGTGAGGAGGCGGGCCTCGTCGCCGAACTCGGCGCGCACGTGGGCGAGCATCCGTGGCGCGAGCCGGCCTGGGGGCTGCTCGCCCGTGCGCTCTACCGTGCGGGGCGGCAGGCCGATGCGCTGGCCACGCTGCGGCGTGCCCGCGCGATGCTCGTTGAGCAGCTCGGGCTCGACCCCGGGCCCGGGCTCCAGCGCCTGGAGACCGACATCCTCAACAGGTCCGCGGACCTCCAGCCGTCCGGGGAGGCGGCGCGGCATGTGTGGCCGGACGCCGGTGCCCGGCTGGGCCCGCGCACGACCGTGGACCTGGCCCGTACCCTGGCGCTGGCCGGCGGGGACGCCCTCGTCCTGTCCCGGCGCAACCGTCTCGCCGCCGTCGAGGCGGCCGAGCGTACGGGAGATGTCTTCCTGACCGCGCGGGTCATCGGCGCCTACGACGTGCCCGCGATCTGGAGTCGGGCCGATGACCCCGAGCAGTCGCGCGCCGTCGTGGCTGCCGCCGAGCGCACACTGACCGCGCTCGGCCCCGGCGGCGGACCTCCCGGGTTGCGGACCCGGCTCCTCGCCACCGTCGCCGTCGAGAGCCGGAGCGGGGACATTTCCGGTACCGCGCTGAAGACGGCGCGGGAGGCGGCGTACGAGGCCGAGTCCCTGGCGCGGGAGCTGGGCGATCCCGCGCTGCTGGCCTTCGCCCTCAACGGGGTGTTCCTGCATTCCTTCGGGCGCCCCGGGCTCGCGCCGCGACGCGACGCGATCGGTGCGGAACTCGTGGAGCTGTCCACCGGTCAGGGGCTGCCGGCCTTCGCGATCCTGGGCCGGTTCGTCCGGCTCCAGTCGGCATCGGCGCTCGGTGACCTCGATGCCGCGGCCGGGCACGCCGATGCCGCCGAACAGCTGGCCGCCGTCCATGAGTCGCCGCTCGTCCCTGTGCTCACCGCGTGGTTCCGGGCCCGGGTCCTGGCCGGCCGCAGCGCCGGACCCGGCGGGCCGACCGCCGCCTCGGCCGCCGCGGCATACCGCGCCGCCGACCGCGCCCTGGAGACGGCCGGAATGCCGGGGCTGCACCGTGGCCTGCTCCCGCTCGCCCTGCTCGGGCTGCGCCTGCTGCACGGTCGCCCCGCCCCCACTGACCCACGGCTCGACTGGGGCCCGCACCTGCCGTGGGCGACACCGCTCGTCCTGCTCGCCCAGGACAGGGCGGAGGAGGCCCGGGCCGCGCTCGCCGCGACGCCCGATCCGCCGCACGATCACCTCCAGGAGGCCCTGTGGTGCCTCACCGCCCACGCCGCCGCACGGCTGGACGAGCGCGAGATCGCCGGGCGGGCCGCGGCGGCCCTGCGCGATGCCTCCGCCGAGTACGGCGGCGCCGCCGGCGGCGTGCTCACCGTCGGCCCGGTGCGGCGATACCTCGCCGAGGCCGAAGCCTGTGCCGGGAATTCCTGAGCCGAGGCCGAAGCCTGAGCCGAGGCCGAAGCCTGTGCCGGGGATTCCTGTGCCGCCCGGCGGGGGCGCCACCGCGGAGGCGATGCCCCGGACAGTGCCGGCTCACCCGACGGCTCTCACCGCGGCAGGGCTTCGCTGATTCGTTGCTCATCGCTGTCGTGCACAGTGGCTCTCGTCAGCAACCGAACACCTGTGAGAGCGCAAGGGGCCTGTCATGACTCCCACGATTCCCGACTTCGAGTACACACGTCTGCCGGGCGCGGACGGCGTGGAACTGTCCGTCGCCCTGGGGGGCGGCGGCAGTCCGGTGGTGCTGCTGCACGGCTTTCCCGAGACCCATCTGATGTGGCGGCACGTCGCGCGGAAGCTGGCCACGGAGCACACGGTGATCTGCCCCGATCTGCGCGGGTACGGTGCGAGCGACAAACCGGTGGCCACGGACGAGGACGTCTACTCCAAGCGGACCATGGCCGCCGACATCGTCTCGGTCATGGCCGGACTCGGTCATGAGCGGTTCGCTCTGGTCGGTCACGACCGCGGTGCCCTCGTCGCCTTCCGGGCGGGGCTGGATCACCCGGAGACCGTCACACACCTGGGCATCCTCGATGTCGTACCGACGCTGGACATGTGGAACGTGCTGCGCGGGGTCTCCGCGGCGGTCGGCTACCACCTGTTCCTCATGGCGCAGCCGTCCGGCCTGCCGGAGACGATGATCGCCAACAGCGCGGATGCGTTCTTCGGCTCCTTCCTCGATGCCTGGGCCAAGGACCCGGCCGCCATTCCGGCGGACGTACGGGCGGAGTACCTGCGGGCGAGCGCCGGGGCCGTGGACTCGATCGTCGCCGACTACCGTGCCTCCGCTGGTGTCGATGTCACCCACGATCAGGCGGACCTCGATGCCGGTTCGCAGTTCGCCATGCCCGTCACGGTGATCCAGCAGGACTGGGGCGCGCAGCTCGGCTACGACGCCGCGCAGGTGTGGCGGGCGTGGGTGCCGGACCTCGACCACCGGCTGACCCGGGCGGGCCACTTCATGGCCGAGGAGGCTCCCGACGAGATCGCGGGAGCGGTCCGGGAGCTGCTGGCACGCTGACACACCGGGATCGTGCGGCCCCCGGCGCCCCGGCCTCGCCGCCGCCCCTGTCGCGGGGCGGTCGTCCGCGCCGGGGGCGCGCGGCACACCGCGGCGGGCTGCCACCGCTCGGCCCAGGTGGCGGAGCGGCCGGCGGCGTGCGGCGGTTCCTGAGCCGGGTGGACCGGGACCGCTGATCGGGATCACGCCGCCGGGGTGGACAAGCCGGTCGGGGATCGCGGACCGGCACCTGTCCCGGTGTCCCGGTAACCCGATGGCGCGCGGCCGGCCGTTCCGCCCACACTGGTGACCATGGCAGAACCCAAGTACCGGATCCGCGCCCGCCATACGGCCTCGACGATCACTGTCTACCAGGCGTACCCCCCGGAGATCGGACGGCCCGCGGCCAGGGACGGCCGTTTCCCGGCGGCCTGGCAGCGGGACCGGATGACCTGGATCAAGCCGTCTTTCCTCTGGATGATGTACCGCTGCGGATGGGGCGCCAAGGACGGCCAGGGCACCGTCCTCGCCGTCGAGATCACCCGCGAAGGGTTCGCATGGGCACTGGAGCGTGCCTGTCTGTCCCACTACGACCGCAGGCTGCACCCCGACCACGCCGCCTGGAAGCACCGGCTGAAGCAGTCCCCGGCCCGGGTGCAATGGGACCCGGAGCGGGATCTGCACCTGCGGCCGCTGCCCCACCGCTCGCTGCAACTCGGGCTCAGGGGCGAAGCGGCGCGCCGTTACGCGGACGAGTGGACCGTCTCCATCACCGACATCACCGCGACCGCTCACACGATCCGTGACCGCGTACGGGACGGAGACCTGGACGCCGCCCGGCAGCTCCTGCCCCCGGAGCGCCCCTGTGCCGTGCCCGACGGACTCCTCGCCCACCTGCGCCCGTAGGGGTTCCGGCCGGAGGGCCGGGCTGATCGGACACCACAGGGCGCCCGCCTGACATCGAGTGCGATACGCCTGCCGGTGGCGCTGGACCGGCCGGGTTCAGGGGAAGCGGACCGTCACGGTGAGGCCGCCGTCGGGGCCCGGCTCCGCGTGGACCACGGCGCTGTGGGCCTCCGCGATGGAGCGGACGATGGACAGGCCGAGGCCGTGGCCGGTGTGGCCGACCCGGTCGCGGCCGAGGCGGCGGAAGGGTTCGAAGAGGTCGTCGATCCGGTCGGGGGCCACGGGGCGGCCGGTGTTGGTGACGGTCAGGGTGCGGCCCGCCAGGGTGACCTCGACCCGGCCCCGGGGGCGGTTGTACCGCAGGGCGTTGCCCAGCAGGTTCGAGATCAGATGGCGCAGGAGCACCGGGTCACCGGACAGCCGCAGGGGGCCGCCGATGGACGTGCGCAGTTCCAGGTGCTTGTCCTCCGCCGCGGAGCGCAGTCCGGCGGCGGCGGCCACGGTGATCTCGGCCAGGTCGACGGGTTCGGTCTCCTCCAGGCCGCGGTCGCTGCGGGCCAGCAGGAGGAGGGAGGCGATGAGCCGTTCGGCGTCGTGGTTGGTGCTGAGCAGGTCGTCGCGGACCTGGGCGAGATGCCCGGGCAGGTGGGCGAGGCCGACCTCGATGCTGGTGCGCTGGGCGGCGAGCGGGGTGCGCAGTTCGTGGGAGGCGTTGGCGACGAATCGGCGCTGGCTGTCGAAGGCGCGCTGGAGCCGGTCGAGCATGGTGTCGAAGGTGTCGGCGAGACGGTGGAGTTCATCGTCCGGCCCGGTGAGGCCCAGGCGTTCGTCCAGGTTCATATCGCTGATCCGGCGGGCGGTGTCGGTCACGGCGGCGACCGGCCGCAGTGCCCGGCCGGCCAGCCACCAGCCGGTGAGTCCGGCGAGGAGGGCCATGATGATCAGCCCGATGCCGGACCACAGGAGCATCTGGTTCAGGGCCGCGTCCTGCACCGCCTGCACCGACGTCTCCACCAGACGGAGGGCGACACCGTCGCCACCGGACGGGGTCCGCCCGCCTGGCTCCGTCGGGCTGAGGGGACGGGGCACCGGTGCGGCTCCGTCATCGATCGGCTCGTAGAAGGGCTGTACGTCGATGCCCTCGGCCTTCTGCGCCGTGCCGTACCGGGCGAGGACCACCACAAAGGCCAGCAGGGCGGCTCCGGCCAGGAGGAACAGTGCGCTGAAGGCGCCCGCGAGCCGGGCGCGGAACGGCAGCCGCGACAGGGCGCGGCGGGGGTCGGGGATACGCGACAGGACGCGGCGCGGGTCGGGGACGCGGGGGCGTTTCACCGCAGCGGTCCGGGCGCGGCCTTCAGCAGATAGCCGAGACCGGAGTCGGCGGTGATCGTGCCGGGGCCGCCCAGCTTGCCGCGCAGCCGGCTGATGGTGGCGCGTACGGTGGTGGTGCGCGGGTCCATGTGCTCGTCCCAGATCGTGCGGACCAGGTCATGGTGGGTGACATGCCGGCCGGCGGCCTCAAGGAGCACCTGGAGTACCGCGAATTCCTTGGGGGTGAGGCCGACCGGGCGTCCGTCCACATGTACCTCCCGGCTGGCCGGGTCCAGGGTGATGCCCTCGTGGTGCAGTGCGGCCGGTGGCGGCTTGGGGGTGCGCCGGGACAGCGCGCGCACCCGGGCGACCAGTTCGGTGAAGTCGAAGGGTTTCGCCAGATAGTCGTCGGCGCCCAGCTCCTGCAGCCCGTACACCTTGTCCGTCACTTCTCCCGCGGCGGTGAGCATGAGGATGCGCGGGGGGTCCTGGAGTTCGCGCAGCCGCCGGCACACCTCGTCGCCGGTCATCACCGGCAGGTCCCGGTCGAGTATCAGTACGTCGTAGTCGGTGAGCAGGCACATCCGCTCGGCCTCGTCGCCGGAGGCGGCGAGATCCACCGCCATCGACTGCCGGCGCAGTCCGGTCGCGATGGTGCGCGCGAGCACTTCGTGGTCTTCGGCTACCAGAACCCTCATAGCCCCCAGGGAATCAGACCGGCGATTGCGGGCAGGTAAACACGCCGGCTCGCGCGGCGCTCGGCGCACCCGTCGACACCCGTCCCACCAGCGGCTTTTATATCCTCGTAACGTCTCTTACCCGGCCGCAATGGCCGTTTTGATCTGCTGCGGCCATGAACTTCGTGAAGCGGGCCGCGTACAGCCTTCTCGCCCGCAAGGTGAAGACGGCGATCCTGCTCGGGATCTTCGTTGTGGTCTGCACGCTGCTGCTCGGCGGGTATCTGCTCCAGGGGGCCACCGCCCGGCAGGAGGCGGAGGCACAGCGCCGTATCGGTGTCGACGTCACCGTGCGGGGTGAGCGGCTCACCGCCGAGCGGGCGGCGAGGCTGGGGGCCTCACCTCTGGTGGAACGGTACAACCCGGTGGCGCACGGGGTCCCGCGAGCGCCCGGTCTGAAGCTCGTGGAGTCCGGCGTGCCGCGCCCGCCCGACGCGAAGCGGGGTGGGGACGGGCCGAGCCTCACGGGTGTCCGGGAGACGGAGCTGCTCCTGGACTTCTCGACCGGTCGCGTCCGGGTGATCGCGGGGCGCGGGATCACCGCCGCGGACTCCGGCCGCGACGTGGTCATGGTCGAGGCGCGGGCAGCCGCCGCGAACGGGCTGACGGTGGGCGACAACGTCACCCTGGCCCCGCCGGACGGCCCGGCCCGGAAGTCCTTCGAGGTCATCGGCATCTTCAAGGACCCGGCCCGGGTGCTCGACATGTGGCTGCCCCCGGCGGACCTGCCCGCCAACCGGATGTATGTGCCGATCGGGGCACTGCGCGGCCTGGGACCGGGTGGTGAGCGCCTGACCGAGGCGGTCTACAGGATCCGCTCGCCCGAGCGGGCGCGGCCCCTGCACGCCCTGGCCGAGCGGCAGCTGGGAACGGGCAGGGACTTCCGCGCCGACGTGAACGACAAGGCGTACCGCGACCAGGTCCAGCCGCTGCGCCGGGTGGGCGCCTTCGCGAACGCCGTGGTGTGGCTGATCGCCGTGGCCGGCGCGGTGATCCTGGGTCTGATCGTCACCTTGACCATCCGCGAGCGGCGCGACGAACTCGGCATGCTCCTCGCGCTCGGCGAGAAGAAGTGGAAGCTCGTCGGACAGCACAGCGTCGAGGTGGTCGCGGTGGCCGTACCCGCCCTGCTGGGCGCCGCCGTTGCCGCCGGGCTCTTCAGCGACCGGATGGGGGACGTGCTGCCCGCCCAGGAGTCCGGCGACCGCCCCACCGCGTCCGGTTCCCTGGACCGGGCCGAGCCGCTGCCCCGTCCCGAAGTGCGGTTGACAGCCGGCGATCTCGGCAGGGTCGCCGGGACGAGTCTGGGTATCGCACTGGCCGCCACGGTCATCCCGGGCATCGGCATCCTCCGGCTGCACCCCCGATCCATCCTCACCGACAGCGACTGACCACCGGCGACCGCCGACCGCGATCGCGCAGAGCAAGGACCTGGCAGATAAATGAACTTCCTCAAACGCGCGTGCCTGAGCCTGTGGGCGCGCAAGGTCAGAACCGTGGTGATGCTGGCGACCTTCGTGGTCATAGCGGCCATGGTCCTCGGCGGTGTCCTCATCAGCGACGCCACCGACCGAGCAGGCGAGCAGGCCAAGCGCAGGATCGGCGCCGATGTCACCCTGGAAATGGACATGGACGCCACGGTCGCCAGTGGCAAGATGCAGGCCCCGCAGATCAGCGCCGACGTCGTGGACCGGATCGGCGCGTCACCGCTGGTGGACGCGTACAACTACAACTCCTTCGACGGTGCCCGGCTGGTCGGCGGCACCAAGCTCACGGGCCAGAGCGCGGACCCGTCCGTTCCCGGTCTCGCCCTGCCCAGAGGCGTCCTGGACTCCCGGCTGATGCCCGGCTTCGCCGGCGGCAATTGGAAACTGCTCGCCGGAAAGCCGATCACCGCCGCCGACAAGGACCGCGACACCGTACTGGTCGAGGAGCGCCTGGCCAGGAAGAACGGTCTCAAGCCCGGCAGCAGGATCACACTCGCCCCCAACGACCCGGGGCGCAAGGGCACCGCCGACTTCACCGTCCAGGGCGTCTACCGCGATCCCTCCGGCGAACTGGACCC
>NZ_JBSGUP010000292.1:0-9970 GCF_053607985.1 Streptomyces sp. NPDC055078 | reverse complement strand
GGACGGCCTCGAACGCGCCGAGCTTGGCGTCGACGTAGCCGTCGGCGCGGTGGATCAGGGTCCCCGGGTCCGGGCTGTACTCGGGGGCGTCCTCGTCGGCGTGACCGTCCTGGTCGAGACCCGGGCCGCGGCCGAGGAGCTTCTCCCGGCCCCGGTCGACGGACCCGATGGTCTTGTTGAGGACGACCTCGAAGTTGGCGAGCTTGGAGTCGACGTAGTCGTCGGCCTCCGCGCGGATCTCCTCGGCCTCCCGGCGGGCGTCGGCGAGGATGCGGTCGGCCTCGTCCTGCGACCGGCGCGCGACCTGGGTGTCCGAGATCAGCGAGCCGCGCTCCGCGTGGGCGCTCTCGATGATCCGCTCGGCCTCCTCCCGGGCCCGGGCGACCATCTGTTCCCGGCCGCCCAGCAGTTCCTGGGCCTGGGCCAGCGAACCGGGCAGCGCCGCCCGTACCTCTTCGAGCATGGCGAGCAGTTCGGCGCGGTTGACCACGCAGGATGCCGACATGGGCATGGACCGGGCACTCCCGATCGCCTCGACGATCTCATCGAGCTTCTTCTGCACGTCCACCGTGGTTCGCCACTCTCTGCCTGAAACGTCCGAGCCGCGTCCGCCCCATTCGGGACGGACGGGAAGACTGTACGGCCAGTCAGCGCCGGGCGACACCGGCTGATGGACCCCGTGCCCCGGGGCACCCCCACCGGGCCGCCGGGCCCGGAGGGAGTGCGGTGCCGGCGCAGGCGAGCCCAGCGAGATCCGTCAGAAGCGGCCCGGGAGGGTCACTTCTCGGCGAGGCGCCTGATCAGGGCCTCATGGACGGCCGGGGGCAGCAGATGGGAGACATCACCGCCCCACGCGGCGACCTCCTTGACCAGGCTGGAGGAGAGGAAGCTGTAGGTGGGGTTGGTGGGGACGAAGAGGGTTTCGACGCCCGAGAGGCCGTTGTTCATCTGGGCCATCTGGAGTTCGTAGTCGAAGTCGCTGACCGCACGCAGCCCCTTGACGATGGCGGGGATGTCCCGCTCCTTGCAGAAGTCGACGAGCAGCCCGTGGTGGGACTCCACCACCACGTTCCCGTAATCACCGGTCACCTGGCGGATGAGGTCCATCCGCTCCTCGACGGTGAACAGCCCCTGCTTGGATTTGTTGATCATCACGGCTACGTAGACGACGTCGTACAGCTTGGAGGCGCGGGCAATGATGTCTAGGTGCCCGTTGGTGATGGGGTCGAATGACCCCGGACAGACTGCGCGGCGCACTGGAAGTTCCTCGCTCTCCGGTCCGGTCATGGGGCCTCTTCGCACGGAGAAGCCACTTCGCAGACAGAGGCGGCGCGACCGTACCAGAGCGTTCCCTCGCCGTAGCGACGGGACCGCAGTGGCTCGAAACCGGGTGGCCAGATGAAGGTGCCGCCTCTGGTGCTGCGCTCCACGGTGACGAGCGCATCGCCTGTGAGCCAGCCCTCGGAACGGAGTGTGAGGAGGATCTCCCGAAGATCATCGTCGGTCACGGCGTACGGCGGGTCGAGAAATACCACGTCAAATGGGTCACCAGGGGCCCGGCTCGTCACGATCTGTTCCGCTTTGCCGGTACGGACCTCCGCGCCGGGCAGTCCGAGCGAACGGACGTTCTCCCGGACGGTCCGGGCGGCGCGGGCGTCGGCCTCGACCAGCAGCGCGTACGCCGCGCCACGGGACAGCGCCTCCAGGCCGACCGCGCCCGACCCCGCGTAGAGATCGGCGACCCGCAGCCCGCTGAAGGTGCCGAGCAGGGACTCCCAGCTGGAGAACAGGCCCTCGCGCGCGCGGTCGGACGTGGGGCGGGTACCGGCGCCGGGCGGCACGGCGATACGGCGCCCGCCGGCCGTACCGGCGATCACGCGGGTCATCTCGGTCCTTACTCGGGGGTGTCGGGGGAGGGGGTGGGCCCTGGGGCCGCTGGGCCCGGCGGGGTCTTTCCGGTCAGTCTCTCAGCCCTGCCGGACATCCCGCGCTCCCAGCCCCCACACGCCGGAGGGGCTGAAATGCGCGGGCCCGCCGAACAACCACCGGGCGGGCCCGGGCCCGGCACCCTTCAGCCCTTGTCGAGATAGCGCTCGCGCTCCTGGTCCAGGAGGGCGTCCAGCGCCGAGCGCAGCGCGGGGAGCGCAGCGAGCTCCGGGTCGTCGCGGACTACGGCCACGGCCTCCTCGCGGGCGGCGGCGATGATCTCCTCGTCGTCGATGACGGTGAGCATCCGCAGCGAGGAGCGCACCCCGGACTGCGCCTGGCCGAGCACATCGCCCTCGCGGCGCTGCTCCAGGTCGATCCGGGACAGCTCGAAGCCGTCCAGAGTGGCGGCGACCGCGCCGAGCCGGGCCCGGGCGGGGCTCGCCTCCGGCATCTCGGTGACCAGCAGACAGAGCCCGGGGGCCGAGCCACGGCCCACCCGGCCGCGCAGCTGATGGAGCTGGGAGACCCCGAAACGGTCGGCGTCCATGATCACCATCGCGGTGGCGTTGGGCACGTTCACCCCCACCTCGATGACGGTGGTGGCGACCAGCACATCGATCTGTCCCGCTGCGAAGCGGCGCATCACGGCGTCCTTGTCGTCCGGCGGCATCCGGCCGTGCAGCACGTCGACGCGCAGCCCGTCGAGCGGCCCCCGGGCGAGCTGCTCGGCGATGTCGAGAACGGCGAGCGGAGGGCGCTTCTCCGCCTCGTCCTCGGCGGACTTCTGCCCGGACTTCCCGGACTTCTCGTCTTCGGCATCACCGATGCGCGGGCAGACGACATACGCCTGATGGCCCTTGCCGACCTCCTCGCGCACCCGCTCCCAGGCGCGCGCCAGGAAGTGCGGCTTGTCCTGCGCGGGGACCACATGGCTGGCGATGGGCGAGCGCCCGGCCGGGAGCTGGTCCAGGACGGAGGTCTCCAGGTCGCCGAAGACGGTCATCGCGACCGTACGCGGAATGGGGGTGGCGGTCATGACGAGCAGATGCGGGGGCTGTCTGCCCTTGGAGCGCAGGGCGTCGCGCTGTTCGACCCCGAAGCGGTGCTGCTCGTCCACGACGACAAGACCCAGATCGTGGAACCGCACCTTGTCCTCGATCAGCGCATGCGTACCGATGACGATCCCCGCCTCGCCGGTCACCAGGTCGAGCAGCGCCTGCCGGCGGGCGGCGGCGCCCATGGACCCGGTCAGCAGCACCACCTTGGTGGCGCCCTCGGCGCCGCCCAGGGTGCCCCCCTCCGCCAGCGCGCCCATCATCTCCACGATGGAGCGGTGGTGCTGCTGGGCGAGGACCTCGGTGGGCGCGAGCATCGCGGCCTGCCCGCCCGCGTCCACGACGGTGAGCATCGCCCGCAGCGCGACCAGGGTCTTGCCGGAGCCGACCTCGCCCTGGAGGAGGCGGTGCATCGGGTGCTCGGTGGCCAGATCGCCGAAGATCTCCCCGGTGACCTTCAGCTGGCCGTCGGTGAGGGTGAAGGGCAGGCCCGCGTCGAGCGCGTCGAGCAGACCGCCGGGGGTGGGCCTGCGGGCCACGGCGGGCAGCTGGGTCTCCGCGAAGCGGCGCCGGGCGAGCGCCACCTGGAGGACGAACGCCTCGTCCCACTTCAGCCGCCCCCGGGCGTCCTCGATGTCCGCCTTGGTGTGCGGCCGGTGCACCTTGAGCAGCGCCTCCGGCAGCGGGACGAAGCCCCGCCCTTCGCGCAGCGCGGGCGGCAGCGGGTCGACGGCGTCCTGCGCGCGGGGCAGCACGGCGTCGACCGCCTTGGCGATCTTCCAGGACTCCATGCCCTTGCACGCGGGGTAGATCGGGATGAGCGCACCCGCCCAGGACTCGACGTCGACCGGCTCATCGCCGTCACCGCGCGGGTCGCCACCCAGCTTGGCGTACGTGGGGTGGGCGAGCTGGAGCTTGCGGTTGAACACCGACACCTTGCCCGCGAACATCGCTCTGCTGCCGGGCAGCAGCTCCTTGTGCGGCTTGTGCACCCCCCGGCCGAAGAAGACGAGCTGGAGCCGCCCGCTCCCGTCCGTGATGGTGATCTCCAGACGCTTGCCCCGGCCGCCGTTGAAGGTGTGCACCCGGGCGTCGGCGACCTGCGCCACCACGGTCACGTCCTCGTCGAGCGGCAGCTCGGCGAGGCGGGTGAGCTGGCCCCGCTCCTCGTACCGCCGCGGGTAGTGATGGAGCAGATCACCGACGGTGTGCAGGTCGAGCTGCTCGGCCAGCACCTTCGCGGTGGCTGCTCCGAGCGTCTTCTTCAGGGGTTCATCGAAGCCGGACACGCGATCCATTCCACACCACCGCACTGACAGACGCTGACAGACACTGACAGCCACTGACAGACGCGGGAACCTATGGCCAACCGCTGCCAACCGCAGTTCACCACTGTCCACCACTGCCAACGGCGGCCATCCGCTGCCATCCGCCGGTCCCTCCCGCGCGCCGCCGCCCGCGCCCGTTCCCGATCCGGCCGCACGAGTCCGCACCAGTCCGCCGCACCGGGCCCGGATCCGGCCGCACCGGTTCCGGACCAGAGCTGCCCGCACCAGTCCGCACCAAGAACTGCCCGGCCCAGAACTGACCGGAACGGCACAGATCCGTGCACTTCTGCCCGACCCCCGACCGGATCAGACCGCACCACAGCGGACCGGACCGCACCGGAACGGAAGGGCCGCACCCCACCGGGCCGCACGGGACCGGACCACCGCGAACCCGACCGAACCCGACCCGACCCGGCCTGAGCAGGAACGCGGGCCCAGCAAGATCCACCAGAAGCGGCTCAGGGCCGCGCGCGGAGCCGCCGTCGCACAGCCGGGCGAGCCAGGCGGAATCGGCGGGATCAGGACGAGAGGCCCTAGGATGGGCCGGTCTCCCCCACCTCCCACGCCGCGATCACCATTTACCCGGGATCGCCCGACCCCGCGCCGCCGCTCGTCCCCCCACCGGCGCAGCGACGATGACTTCTGAGACCACACCGCGCCCGTCCGAGAGCCAGCCGCACACCTTCCAGGTCGATCTGCGCGGCCTGGTGGATCTGCTCTCCCACCATCTCTATTCGAGCCCCAGGGTCTATCTGCGCGAGCTGCTGCAGAACGCCGTGGACGCGATCACGGCCAGGAGAGCCGAACAACCGGACGCCCCGGCACAGGTCCGTATCCACGCCGAGGGCGGCGGGCTGCGCATCGAGGACTCCGGCATCGGGCTGACCGAGTCGGACGTCCACAGTCTGCTGGCCACGATCGGCCGCAGCTCCAAGCGTGAGGGTCTGGAGTCCGCCCGCGCCGGTTTTCTGGGCCAGTTCGGGATCGGGCTGCTCGCCTGCTTCGTCGTGGCGGCGGAGATCCGGGTGATCAGCCGCTCGGCGCGGACGCCGGACGCGCCCCCCGTGGAGTGGTCGGCGCGCGACGACGGCTCGTACACCGTGCGCACCCTGCCGGGCGCCGCGCGCCCCGAGCCGGGGACGACCGTGGAGCTGACCGCCCGCCCCGGCAGCGGCGAGTGGCTCGCCGAGGAGCGGGTGCTCGCGCTGGCGCGGGACTTCGGTTCGCTGCTGCCGTACGACGTACGGGTCGGGGACACGGCCGTCACCGAGCTGCCCGCGCCCTGGGACCGCGCGTATCCGAGCCCCGCGGCCCGCCGGGTCGCGCTCGCGGGCCACTGCCACGAGCTGTTCGGCTTCACCCCGCTCGACTCGCTCGATCTGGACGTACCGCTCGCGGGCGTCCGGGGGGTGGCGTATGTCCTGCCGTCGGCGGTCAGCCCCGCCCAGCGCTCCGGCCACCGGGTGCACCTCAAGGGCATGCTGCTCACCGACCGGGCCGATGAACTCCTGCCGGACTGGGCCTTCTTCGTACGCTGTGTGATCGACACCGACTCGCTGCGGCCGACCGCGTCGCGCGAGTCGCTGTACGCGGACGAGACGCTCGCGGCCGTACGGGAGGCACTCGGCACCCGGATACGGCAGTGGCTCACCGATCTGGCGGCGGGCGACCAGGAGCGGCTCGGGCAGTTCCTCGCGGTCCACCATCTGGGCGTGAAGTCGCTGGCCAGGCATGACTCCGAGATGCTGAGCACGATGCTGCCGTGGCTGCCGTTCGAGACGACGGACGGCGGCCTTTCGCTGGAGGAGTTCGCCAAGCGGCACCCGGTGGTGCACTTCACCCGCAGTGTCGAGGAGTTCCGGCAGGTCGCCCCGATCGCCTCGGCGCAGGGCATCGGCGTGATCAACGGCGGCTATACGTACGACGCGGACCTGGTCGAGCGGCTGCCGTCGGTGCGGCCGGGCACGGCGGTGGCCGAGCTGGACGCCGACACGGTCACCGCGCATCTCGACTCCGTCGACCCGGCCGAGGAACTGGCGCTGGCCGGGTTCCTGGCCGTCGCCCGCGCCCGGCTGGACACCCTGGGCTGCGATGTGGTGCTGCGCGCGTTCCACCCCCTGACCGTGCCCGCGCTGCATCTGGACGACCGGTCGGCCCGTCATGAGCGGGCGCGCGCGGACGCGGAGGAGCAGTCGGACGAGCTGTGGGCGGGCATCCTCGGGTCGCTGCGCGGCAGCGCGCCCAGAGCGCGGCTGGTGCTCAACCATCTGAATCCGCTGATCCGCCGGATCAGTTCCCTCGACGACCGGCAACTGGCGGGGACCGCGACGGAGGCGCTGTACGGGCAGGCCCTGCTGATGGCCCAGCGTCCGCTGCGCCCCGCGGACTCGGCGCTCCTGAACCGCGCGTTCATCGGCCTGCTGGAGTGGGCGACCCACGACCAGGAGAACGGACGATGACCGCCGACCCGCTGTCCTTGCGCCAGTCCCTGCGGGACAACTACGACGAGCCCGAGGGCCCCGCGCGCAACGCGCGGGCGGAGCGGATATTCGCCGGGATCGAGCAGGCGGGCGACACCGAACTGCTCATCGACGGCCTGAACCATCTGATGCAGGTCTACAACTACAGCTCGGAAGCGGACAGAATGTTCGTCCCCTTCGCGCGGCTGCTGCGGTTGTGGGACGAGCGGCCCGGGGACTTCGACGGGCCGCGGACGCACAGTCTGTTCTGGATGTTCAAGTGGGTCTCCAGCGGAATGATCGACCAGCCGCACATCCCGCTCGCCGCCATCGAGAAGTGGCAGGCGGAGATGGAGCACCGCTACCGGCTCGCCGGTCACTCCGAGCGCGCCGTCCGCCAGGGCGAGCTGCGGATCGCGCGTCATATCGGCGACCTGGCGCGGGCGCGGCGGGCGTACACGGCCTGGCAGGCGGCCGAGCGCGACGGCAAGAGCGACTGCCGGGCCTGTGAACTGCGGACGCAGGGTACGTGGCAGGCGCATCTCGGCGGTGACGAGGAGGCGCTGACGACCTGGCGGCCGGTGCTGAACGGCGAGTTCAGCTGTGCGCATGAACCGCACGCCGTGCTCTCCGCGTCGCTGCTGCCCCTGCTGCGGCTGGGCCGGGAGGACGAGGCGCGCGCCCACCATCTGCGGGGCTACCGTCTCGTACGGCCGAACGAGTCGATGCGCGCCGCCGTCGCCCAGCATGTGGAGTTCTGCGCGCTGACCGGCAACGAGGCGCGCGGGCTGGAGATCCTGGCCGAGCGCCCGGCGTACTTCACCGACACCGGGGAGCCGAGCAGCCTGCTGGACCATCTCGCGGTGACCGCGCTGCTCACCGGCCGGCTGACCGCGCTCGGGCACGGCGAGCGCGGTCTCGCCGGGCCGGGCGGGCGCACCTGGACGGCGCGTGAGCTGGCCGCGCACGCGCGCCGGGAGGCCCTCGCGCTCGCGGCCCGCTTCGACGAGCGCAACGGCACGTCGTACGTGAGCGAACGGGTCCGGGAGCGGATGGACCGGGAACCGCTGCTGGACCGGCTGCCGCTGGGGCTGCGGACGGGGCGGCCCGCGGCTCCCGCGCGTACGGCACCGGCCCCGGCCCCGACACCGGCCCACGCACCCTCGTCTGCCGCCGCCGCACCGGCGACCGATCTGGCCTCGCTGCTGGCCGAGGCCCGGGGACTGTCCCGGGAGCAGCGGCCGGACGCGGTCGAGGCGTGGTCGGCCGTCGCCGCGGCGGCCGACCGGGAGGGCGGCGGGCTCGACGCACTCGCCCTGGCCCAGCTCGCCGAGCACCGGGGCATGGACCGCGAGACCTCGCCCACCGAGTCCGTGACGCACTTCCGCGCCGCCGCCGAGCACTACGAGTCGGCGGGCGAACCGGGCCTGGCGCTGGTCACCCGCGCCAGGGCCGCGTACGTCCTGGCCTCCGAGAACGCGTCGGCCGAGCGGTACGCACAGGCACTGGCCGAGGTCCTGGCGGCCCGCGCCGGGATTCTCGCCCGCCATACGGAGGGCACGGCCGGAGCACACGACGTGAGCCGGGTGCTGCTGTCCCGCTCCCGGGTCCTCAACACCGGGATCCATCTGGCCGATGACCCCGAAGCGGCGGTCGGCGAGCTGGCGGAATCCGTACGGGAGCTGCTGGCGTTCGCCGAGCCGCACCGCGCGGACCCGGGTGTCGGGGTCGCCATCGGCGAGGGGCTCGGCTTCCTCGGCGACATCGCCGCCTTTCGGGGCGAAGCGGCGGAGGGCGCCGCGCTGTACCGCCGGGCCGCCGAGGCCCACCACAGGGCGGGCCGCCCCTGGTACGCCGTCGAGGTGGAGTCCCGGCTCGCCGCGGTGAGCCGCCGCCTCGGCGACCCGGAGGCCGCGGAACAGGCGGCCCGGGCCGCGCTGGAGCACGCGGGCGAATACGCCGACGCCGCCGGCCGGTGCCGGCTGCACCTCCAGCTCGCCGAGTGCCTCGCCGACGCGGACAGGCCGGGCAGGCCAGGCAGGTCCGACAAGCCCGACAGGCCCGACCAGCTCGCAGCGGCGGCCGAGCACGCGCTCCAGGCCGCGCACTGGGCCGACGAGGCGGGTCAGAGCACCGGCATCGGGGCGTACGCACGGCACAAGCTGGGCGGCTTCCTGCTGCGTCTGGGGCGGGTCGACGAGGGCGCGGTGGTGCTGGAGGCCGTCCTGCCCGATCTGTCGGCGGACGACCACGGCGACGGCATGATCGTGCAGACCCTGTGGTGGCTGGGCGACTGCCTCACCGCGCTCAAGGAACCGCGCGGCGCCGCCGAGCAGTGGCTGAAGGCGGCGGACATCGCACGCGAGTGGCCCGAGCAGCACGATCACGCGATGCTGGCGAATCTGGCGGCGGAGGCGCTCTACCGGGCCGAACTCAACTCCGAGGCGGAGCTGGCCTACCGGCGCGCGGGTGAGCTGTGGCGCGGCCTGGGCGAGACCCGGGCACTGGTACGCACCCTGCGGGTCCGGGCCTGGATCGCGCTGCGCGAGGGCCAGGCGGGCGAGGACGCGGCGCGCGGACTGATGGCCTCGGCGGCCGGCGAGTGCGCCGCCGCGCTCTCCGCCGCGGCCGTCGACGCCGACGCCGACGCCGACGCCAGCCCGGAGTTCCACGACCGGCTGCTCGCCGAACTCGCCGACACCCACCGTCAGACCGGCGAACTCATCTCCAACACCGTGCAGGGCCCATCCGGACCGGCGACCCGGGCGGCCTACGCGGAGGCCATGTCGTACGCCGAGAAGGCGATCGCGGAGTTCGCGGAGGCGGGCGAGCCGTACGCCCGGGAGCGGGCGAGAGCGGAGCTGCTGGCGGGGTGGCTGGCAGCGGAACTGGACGATCCGGCGGCGGCGGGGCGGCGGGCGCGGGGCGTGCTCGGCCGCTTCACGGACGAGTCCCTCATCGACGAGGCCGAAGCCCTCCTCCGCTACGTGACCCCTACGGACCCGAGCCCCTGATCCCCGGGGGTGCCACCTGGGTGCCTGGGCGCCCGGGCCGCTGAGCCGCTGGGGGCCCCGGGCCCATGCGCAGTTGCCCCGGGTGCCCCGGCACCCGGTGGGGCTCCGCCCCACACCCCGCGCCTCAATCGCCGGCGGGGCTTGATATGCGCACCCAGTCCCGCTTGGGGCACCCCGCTCCAGGC
>NZ_JBSGUP010000291.1:0-9976 GCF_053607985.1 Streptomyces sp. NPDC055078 | reverse complement strand
GCTTCGCACCGGGGGGCGTGCGGGGCCCATCCCCCGGGCGAAGCCGGGCGGGGGGATCGCCGACAACCCCGCCGTCCCCCGTCCGGATCCCTGGTGTCCGGTGGCGGTACGGGCGGGGTCGCCCTGCCCGTACCGGCGCCTGCACGCCGCCCGCACCCGCACCGCCCCAGCCCTCCCCCCGTACCGGCGCCTGCGGACGACCCGGGCCCCCGGCGGTGCCGCCCGGACCGCCCGCACCGTCCACGGGTCAGCCCAGCACCACCACATCGTCCGCCGCGAAGACCACCCCCACCTCGGCCCCCTGTTCGGGCGCGTCCCGCAGCGCCACCTCCGCCTCCAGCGGGTGGCCGCCGGCGGCCGGGCGGAGCCGGACGGCCACCCGGCTGCCCCGGAACGTACGCCCCTCCACCGCGCACCGCACAACCCCGTGCGGATCCGACGGGTCCACCAGCCGCACGCCCCCGGGCCGTACGAGCACCATGCACTCGCCCTGCCGGGAACCCTCCGGGACCGGGATCCGCCCCCAGGCGGTGTCCGCATGGGTGCCGGTGACCGTCGCGGCGACCACATTGTCGAAGCCGAGGAACCGGGCCACGAACTCATCGGCGGGCCGCCGCCACACCTCCAGCGGAGTGCCCGTCTGCGCGATCCGCCCGTCCCGCATCACCACGACCCGGTCGGCGAGCGCGAACGCCTCGCCCTGGTCGTGGGTGACGGCCAGGACGGTGGTGCCGAGCCTGCCGAACAGGCCGCGCAACTCGACGACGAGACGTTCCCGCAGCCCCCGGTCGAGCTGGCCGAGCGGTTCGTCCAGCATCAGCAGCCGGGGCTCGGGCGCCAGCGCCCTGGCCAGCGCGACCCGCTGCTGCTCACCGCCCGAGAGGGAGGCGATGGCCCGGCGCTGGGCGTCCGGCAGACCGACGAGGTCGAGCAGTTCGGCGACGCGGCGGACCTGCTCGGCCCGGCCCGCGCCGTGCATCCGCAGCCCGAAGGCGACATTGCCGCCGACATCGCGCTGCGGGAAGAGCTGATGGTCCTGGAACATCAGCCCGACGCCGCGCCGGTGCACCGGAACCCCGGACTGATCGGCACCGGACAGCAGTACCCGGCCCGCATCGGCGCGCTGGAGCCCGGCGACGACCCGCAGCAGCGTCGACTTGCCGCTGCCGCTCGGCCCGAGCACACAGACGATCTCGTGCTCGGCGACCTCCAGGTCCACCGATTCGAGCGCCGGCCGCGCCCCGTACCGTACGGTCACCGCCCTCAGGGCGAGCAGGGCCATCAGAACTCCCCCGAAGCGTGCCGGACCCGGGTTCTCTCCAGCAACAACAGCGCCACCGCGCACACCACCATCAGAATCGTGCTCAGGGCCATCGCCTGCCCGTAGTTGAGTTCGCCGGGGCGGCCGAGCAGCCGCGCCACCGCCACCGGCAGCGTCGGCCGGTCGGGCCTGGCGATGAAGACGGTCGCACCGAACTCGCCGAGCGAGACCGCGAAGGCGAACCCCGCCGCGATCAGCAGCGCCCGGCGCACCAGCGGCAGATCGACCTCGCGCCACACCCGCAACGGGGACGCCCCGAGCACCGCCGCCGCCTCCCGCAGCCGCCCGTCCACCGCCCGCAGCACGGGCAGCATCGTCCGTACGACGAAGGGGACACCGACCAGCGCCTGGGCGAGCGGCACCAGGATCCAGGAGGCCCGCAGATCCAGCGGCGGCTCGTCGAGCGTGATCAGGAAGCCGAAGCCGACGGTCACGGCCGAGACGCCGAGCGGCAGCATCAGCAGCGCGTCGAAGCCCCGTACCAGCCGTCCGGCCTTCCTGGTCAGCGCGGCGGCGGCGAGTCCGCCGACGAGCACCGCGATGAGGGTCGCGACGACCGCATACCCCAGGGAGTTCCACACGGCGTCGATCGGCGGTACGAGGAACGCGCCGCCGCGCTCGTCGACCGAGCCGAGGGCCCGGTAGTAGTCGAAACCGTATCCCGACGGGGTGTCCAGGGAGCGTTCCGCCAGGACGCCCAGGGGGAACAGCAACAGCGGCACGACGGTGGCGAGCACCCCGCCGAGCACCGCCCACTGCCCCGCGCCGCGCGGCCGGCGCGCGGTGTGCGCCGGGTCGACCAGCCGCAGGGTGCTCTCGCGCCGCCGTACGGTCCAGGCGTGGACGGCGAGGACGGCGCCGACCGCGGCGAACTGCACCAGGGTCAGGACGGCCGCCGTCGGCAGGTCGAGCAGCTGGGCGGTCTGGCGGTAGATCTCCACCTCCAGCGTGGCGTAGGCGGGCCCGCCGAGGATCTGCACGATGCCGAAGGAGGTGAAGGTGAAGAGGAACACCATCAGCGAGGCCGCCGCCAGCGCGGGTGCCAGCGCGGGCAGTGTGACCCGGCGCCAGGCGGCGATCCGGCCGGCGCCCAGCACCCGGGCCGCCTCCTCCTGCCGTGGGTCGAGCTGTGACCACAGCCCGCCCACGGTCCGTACGACGACGGCGTAGTTGAAGAAGACATGGGCCAGCAGGATGGCCCAGACGGTGGTGTCCAGCCGGATGCCCCACAGGTCGTCGAAGAGTCCGCCGCGCCCCAGCAGGGCGAGCAGCGCGGTGCCGACGACGACGGTCGGCAGCACGAACGGCACGGTCACCACCGCCCGCAGCAGCCGCTTCCCGGGGAAGTCGAGCCGGGCCATGACATACGCGCCGGGCAGCGCGACCAGCAGGGTGAGCGCGGTCGACGCGAGCGCCTGCCAGGTGGTGAACCAGAGCACGCGCTGAAGGTCGGCGCGGCCGAGGACCTCGCCGATCCGCCCGAACTGCCAGCCGCCGTCGATGTGCAGCCCGCGGCCGACGATGGAGGCGACGGGGTAGGCGAAGAAGACGGCGAGAAACACGACGGGCACGGTGAGCAGACCGAGCCGCGCCGCCCTCCCGCGCCACTCCCGCGCGCGTACGGACCCCGCCGCGGCCGGGTCCGGCCCGGAGTCGGCCGCGCCCGCGTCCGCCCCCGGGCCGGTCTCCGCCGCGGCGGCGGCCTCCGTCCCGGGGCGGGACCCGGCTACTTCACCACGAGCGAGGATCACGACCGGACCCACTGCTCACGGTTCTCGGCGATCTTGTCGGGGGCGAGGGTGCCGGGCTTGTCGATCACCGCGCCGTACTGGGTGAACAGCTTCGGCAGCTTCGCGTCCTCGACCACCGGGTTGACGAACATGTTCAGCGGCATGTCCTCCTGAAACGTCTTCGAGACCAGGAAGTCCAGCAGCGCCTTGCCGCCCGCCTCGTTCTTCGCGCCCTTCAGCAGTCCGGCGAACTCGATCTGCCGGAAGCAGGTGCCGGTGGCGACCCCGGTGGGCGCCTCGGCCGGCTGGGGGTCGGCGGAGAGGACCTCGACGGGCGGGCTGGAGGCGTAGGAGACGACCAGCGGTCGCTCGGCCTTGGCCTTCTTGCCGCCCGCGGAGCCGGAGAACTCCTCGTTGTACGCCTGCTCCCAGCCGTCGACGACCTTGACGCCGTTGTCCTTCAGCTTCTTCCAGTAGTCCTGCCAGCCCTCGTCCCCGAACCTGGCGACCGTACCGAGGACGAAGCCGAGACCGGGTGACGAGGTCGCCGCGTTCTCCACGACGAGGAGGTTCCGGTACGCGGGCTCGGCCAGATCCTCGAACGTCCGCGGGGGCGCGAGCTTCTTGTCGGTGAAGTACTTCTTGTCGTAGTTGACGCAGACGTCGCCGGTGTCGACGGGGGTCACCCGGTGCTCGCCCTTGTCGAGCTGCACCTCGTCCGCCACCCGGTCCAGGCCCTTGGCCTCGTACGACGTGAACAGGCCGTTGTCGAGGGCCCGGGAGAGCAGGGTGTTGTCGACGCCGAAGAACACATCGCCCTGCGGGGAGCCCTTGGTGAGGATCTCCTTGTTGAGGGCGGCGCCCGCGTCACCGCTCTTGAGCACCTTGACCGTGTAGCCGGTCTCCTTGGTGAACGCCTTCAGTACGGAGCCGGACGCGGCGAACGAGTCATGGCTGACGAGGGTCACGGTCTTGGACTTCGTACCACCGGACGCGGCGGAACCGGAGGATCCGTCGTCCGACGTCCCGCCGCAGGCCGCGAGGGCGGTCACACCCAACGCGGTCGCCAGGGCGGTGACCGTCAACTTCTTGGTGGTGCTCACTGACATTCCTCCTGGGGTGACCAGGAAGAGACGCGGCCCTGCCCGGTTCTCCGAGAAGAATCCGGGCAGGGCGCTACAGCTTGAGTTACGACCGAACTTCCTACCCAGAATGACCTGGGCAAGGTTCAGAGGGTCTGCGGTCCCTGGGTACCGCACTCTCAGCGCTGTGGCGCTCCCCTGTCGGAAATATGTAAATGTTTCGAACCCAGCCTACAAGGTCGGGCCGTCCGGCCCGGAGCCCCCCTCCGGTCGGCGGGCCCGGCGGTGGGCCGCAGGCGGCCGGTGGGGCTCAGACGTCCGGCAGGGCTCAAGCGGCCGGTGGGGCTCAGACGGCCGGTGACGTCAGCGCTCGGTGGCGGCGAGCTGTCCGCAGGCCCCGTCGATCTCCTGGCCACGGGTGTCCCGGACGGTCACCGGAACGCCATGCGCGGCGATCGCCTCGACGAACGCCTTCTCGTCCTCGGGCCGGGACGCGGTCCACTTCGACCCGGGCGTCGGATTGAGCGGGATCAGATTCACATGGACGCGCCTGCCCTTGAGGAGGCGGCCCAGCCGGTCGCCGCGCCACGCCTGGTCGTTGATGTCGCGGATCAGCGCGTACTCGATGGAGACACGGCGGCCCGACTTCTCCGCGTACTCCCAGGCGGCGTCGAGGACCTCGCGCACCTTCCAGCGGGTGTTGACCGGGACGAGGGTGTCGCGCAGCTCGTCGTCCGGGGCGTGCAGCGAGACGGCGAGACGGCATTTGAAGCCCTCGTCGGCAAAGCGCAGCATCGCGGGCACCAGACCGACCGTGGAGACGGTGATCCCGCGCTGGGAGATGCCGAGGCCGTCCGGCTCCGGGTCGGTGAGCCTGCGGATGGCGCCCACGACCCGCTTGTAGTTGGCCAGCGGCTCGCCCATCCCCATGAAGACGATGTTCGACAGCCGCGCGGGGCTGCCCCCGGCACCGCCGGTCCGGTCGCCGGCCCCGGGCACCTCGCCGTCGCGCAGGGCGCGCATACCGTCGACGATCTGGTGGACGATCTCGGCGGTCGACAGATTGCGGTCGAGCCCGGCCTGCCCAGTGGCGCAGAAGGGGCAGTTCATCCCGCAGCCGGCCTGCGACGAGATGCACATGGTGACCCGGTCCGGATACCGCATCAGCACGGACTCGACCAGGGTGCCGTCGTGCAGCCGCCAGAGGGTCTTACGGGTGGTGTCGTCGTCGCACGAGACATGGCGGACGACGGACATCAGATCGGGCAGCAGCTCGGAGGCCAGCCGCTCGCGCGCGGCGGCGGGGATGTCGGTCCACTGCGCCGGGTCGTGCGCGTACCGGGCGAAGTAGTGCTGCGAGAGCTGCTTGGCGCGAAAGGGCTTCTCGCCGATGGAGGCGACGGCTTCCTTGCGCTCGGCGGGCGTGAGGTCGGCGAGGTGCCGCGGGGGCCTCTTGGCTCCGCGGGGCGCGACGAAGGTCAATTCTCCGGGCTTGGGCATGGTGGTACCAGTGTCGCAGAGATACGACAAGAGGCCCGCCACCCTGTGGATAACGAGCCCCCTCGACGCAAAACGCCAGGTCAGTGGGGTTAGCAGGACACCTAGGCGACCTGCGCCGTACCCGGTCGGCCGCGCTTCAGCCCGAGCCCACGAACAGCACCAGCAGCAGCCAGACCACCGGAGCCGTCGGCAGCAGCGAGTCCAGCCGGTCCATGATGCCGCCGTGGCCCGGCAGCAGCGTGCCCATGTCCTTGATGCCCAGATCCCGCTTGATCATCGACTCGCCCAGATCGCCGAGCGTGGCACTGGCCGCGACCACGAACCCCAGCACAAGACCCTGCCACCAGCTGCCGTCATCGATCATGAACTGCATACAGAGCGCGCCCGCCGCCATCGCGAACGTCACCGCGCCGAGCAGCCCCTCCCGGGTCTTCCCCGGGCTGATGCGCGGCGCGAGCTTGCGCTTGCCGTAGCGCCAGCCCACCGCGTACGCACCGGTGTCACTGACCACGGTGAGCACCAGGAAGGTGAGCACCCGCTGCGGCCCGTCGTCGGCGGTGAGCATCATGGCCACGAACGTCGCCAGGAAGGGTACGTAGAACGCGGCGAACACACCCGCGGTGACATCCCGCAGATATCCCTCGGGAGGCTCCGTCATCCGCCAGACCAGTACGGCGAGGGCCGTGAGCGCCATGGCGACCCAGGCACCCTCCGCACCCCGCACATACCCGGCCACGACCATCGCCGCGCCGCCGACCGCCAGCGGGACCAGCGGGGCCTTGATCTGCTTGCGCTCGTCGAGCCGGGAGGTGAGTTCCCACAGCCCGACCACGACGGCGACCACGATCACACCGACGAACACGGCCTTGACGACGAAGAGCGAGGCCACGATCACGGTGCCGAGCCCGACGCCGACTCCTATGGCCGCGCGCAGATCCCGGCCGGCCCGTTTCTTCTGCCGGCCGGCCTGCCCGCTCTTCCGCCGGGCGGACTGACCGCTCTTCTGCCGGCCGGACTGCCTGCGGGCCCGCTTCCCCGGCGGCGGCTCGGGGGCCGGCTGCGGAGTGGCCATGGGCTCCTGCGGGATCTCGTCACGTGCCGGAGGACCGCCCTGCCGAGCGGCCCCCCGGTCGTCTTCGTCGCGTCTGTCGCGATCGTCATGGTGATCGGCGTCTCTACCTGCGTCGGGAAAGTCAGGCACGATGGGCATGGGCCGAGTCTGCTGTGCGTCATGCTCATCGTATGCGGGACCCGCCGGGGCAGGTCCCTGGTCGGTCGGCGACCACGCTCCGACGTACCCGGCTCTCTGCGGGGCTCCCCAGGAAGAGTCGTTCATCAGACTTCGAGCAGCTCGGCTTCCTTGTGCTTCAGCAGCTCGTCCACCTGCGCGACGTACTTCGCGGTGGTGTCGTCGAGCTCCTTCTCCGCACGGCGGCCCTCGTCCTCGCCGACCTCGCCGTCCTTGATCATCTTGTCGATGGTCTCCTTGGCCTTGCGGCGCACGGAGCGGATCGAGATCCGTGAGTCCTCGGCCTTGCTCTTGGCGACCTTGATGTACTCACGGCGGCGCTCCCCGGTCAGCTCCGGGAACACCACTCGGATGATGTTGCCGTCGTTGCCCGGGTTGACGCCCAGGTCGGAGTCGCGGATCGCCTGCTCGATATTGCGCAGCGCGCTCTTGTCGAACGGGGTCACCACAGCCATGCGCGGCTCCGGTACCGAGAACGAGGCGAGCTGGTTGATCGGGGTCAGCGCACCGTAGTAGTCGGCCACGATCTTGTTGAACATCGCCGGGTGCGCACGTCCGGTGCGGATCGCGGCGAAGTCCTCCTTGGCGACCAGGACGGCCTTCTCCATCTTCTCCTCTGCTTCGAGGAGGGTCTCTTCGATCACCACTTGCTCCTGCGTGTCTTGAGTTGGCCCGGCACGCGACCGGGCGGGCGGACCCTGTGTCGCGTCTTCCCCCTGCACGGTGTCCGACCGGCAGGGCCTTGTCTATCCCCGACTGTGCCCGGCTGTCGCCGTCTGCCCGCGGATGACCGTCGCCGGACATCCCGGGACAACCGCGTCAGGCCCGGGTGCCCCGGTCGCTCACGAGCGTGCCGATCTTCTCACCCCGGACGGCCCGCGCGATATTGCCCTCGGTGAGAAGTTCGAAGACCAGGATCGGCAGGGCGTTGTCGCGGCAGAGGGTGACGGCGGTCGCGTCGGCGACCTTGAGATTCCGGGTGATCACCTCGCCGTACTCCAGCGCGTCGAACTTCACCGCGTCGGGGTTGGCCTTGGGGTCGGAGTCGTAGACCCCGTCGACACCGTTCTTGCCCATCAGCAGGGCCTCGGCGTCGATCTCCAGGGCGCGCTGGGCCGCGGTGGTGTCGGTGGAGAAGTACGGCATGCCCATACCGGCGCCGAAGATGACGACGCGCCCCTTCTCCAGATGCCGCACGGCCCGCAGCGGAATGTACGGCTCCGCGACCTGGCCCATGGTGATGGCGGTCTGGACGCGGGAGTCGATGCCCTCCTTCTCCAGGAAGTCCTGGAGGGCGAGGCAGTTCATCACGGTACCGAGCATGCCCATGTAGTCGGAGCGGGCCCGGTCCATGCCGCGGACCTGGAGTTCCGCACCACGGAAGAAGTTGCCGCCGCCGATGACGATCGCGATCTGAGCACCGTCACGGACGACCGCGGCGATCTCGCGGGCGATGGCGTGCACGACGTCGGGGTCGACGCCGAGACCGCCGCCGCCGGAGAACGCCTCGCCGGACAGCTTCAGCATGAAGCGTCCGGCTCCCTTCTTCACGTCATGCGTCCCATCGTGGTCGCTGTTGTCGCCGGCAGCCTGATTGGCGTCCGCGCCCTTGTTCATGGAGATCTCCTCGTGCACATACGAGGAAGGCCATTGCCGTGGGTGCTGGTGTCCCTGTGGCAATGGCCTCCTCGTCAGATCTGCGGTCGTCCGGCGCCTCGACGCAGCCGTGCCGCCCGGCACGCGCGGCCGATGACTGCGTAAGAAACCCTAGCGGGCTCCCGGTTCGACCGCGTACTCGCCGTACTCGCCGTGCTCGGCTCGCTCGCGGTACTCCGCGTATTCGCCGTACAGCGCGTATTCGCCGTACTGCGCTCAGGCGCCGACGCGGATGCGTGCGAAGCGCTTGAGCGTGACACCGGCCTCGTCGAGAACCTTCTTGACGGACTTCTTGGGGTCCTTCGCGAACGGCTGGTCAAGGAGGGTGACCTCCTTGAAGAAACCGTTGACGCGACCTTCGATGATCTTCGGGAGGGCGGCCTCGGGCTTGCCCTCCTCGCGCGACGTGGCCTCGGCGACACGGCGCTCCTGCTCGACGACAGCGGCCGGAACGTCCTCACGGGTGAGGTACTTCGGGGCGAAGGCGGCGATGTGCTGCGCGATGTCCTTGGCGACCTGCGCGTCGGCCTTGTCCAGCTCGACCAGCACACCGACCTGCGGCGGGAGGTCGGGCATGGTGCGGTGCATATAGACACCGACGTACGCGCCGGAGAACTGCGCGAACCGGTCGAGGACGATCTTCTCGCCGAGGTTGGCGTTGGCCTCGTCGACGTACGCCTGGACGGTCTTGCCGGCTTCCAGCTCGGAGGCGAGCAGCGCGTCGAGGTCGGCCGGGGAGGTCGCGGCGACATGGGCGGCGAGGGTGTTGGCGACGGCCTGGAACTTGTCACCCTTGGCGACGAAGTCGGTCTCGCACTTCAGCTCCAGCAGAACGCCTGAGGCGTTGTCGTCGGCGATGAGGGAGACGACCGCGCCGTTCTCGGCATGCCGGCTCTCGCGCTTGGCGACGCCCTTCTGGCCCTTGACGCGCAGCAGCTCAACAGCCTTGTCGACATTGCCGTCGGCCTCGTCGAGCGCCTTCTTGCAGTCCATCATGCCGGCGCCGGTCAGCTCGCGGAGCTTCTTGACGTCAGCGGCGGTGTAGTTCGCCATGTCCTTGAATCTCTTCTCGAAAGTCGAAAGTCGAAGATCTGTCGAAGCCGGGAAAGATCAGTTCAGCAAATCCGTCAGTCGAAGATCTACGGGTGCGCGGCGGGGGCCGGTGCCTGTGACACCGTCCCCCGCCGTTCACCTACCGAAGCTGTACGGCGCGGTCAGCCCTGCTCGGCGTCCGCGGCGGGCTTCTCGGCCTCGGCGGCGGCCGGGGCATCGGCGACGGCCGGTGCCTCGACAGCGGCCGGAGCCTCGGCGACGGGCGCCTCGGCGGCGGGGGCCTCCGGGGCGGCGGCCTCGGCCGGCTTGTCAGCGGGCTTGTCGGCGGCAGCCTCGTCGGAGTCCGACTTCTTGTCGCCCTCAAGCAGGTCGCGCTCCCACTCGG
>NZ_JBSGUP010000290.1:0-9990 GCF_053607985.1 Streptomyces sp. NPDC055078 | reverse complement strand
AAACACCAGCAGACCCCCGACACCACCGGCCGCCAGTCCCCACGCCGCCCCCAGCGCCGCTGCCACCACCGGCTCGCCGTGCAGCTCGATCCCCGCGCCGAAGGCGTCGAGCCCCAGTACCGACAGGGACGCGTCCACCGAGACATCCGTCAGCCGCACCAACAGCGGCAGGGTGAGCGCCGTCACCGCGCCCAGCCGCGCCGCGCACCACCCGGCGAACCCCGCCGCGCCCCGGCCCCCGACCGGGCTCCGGGACGCCGCCAGTACGCCCGCGTACAGCATCAGGACGCCCGCCGCCACCGCCAGCAGCCACACCCGCCCGTCCAGGCCCGCCAGCCGGTCCACCGTGGCCGCCCGGTCCGCCGAGAGCTGGAAGAACTCACCCAGCGGGTCCGGCAGCAGCTTCGCCAGCTCGCCCTTCGCCTCCCCGTTCCACGGCACGAACAGCCCCAGCGGCACCCCCAGCCACACCCCGTTCGGTGCGCCGAGCAGCGCGGCCCCCGCGATCCGCTTCGGGTTGTCGTCGTCGAGAGCGGCGAAGGAGGCCGCCGCGTAACCCGCGAGCACCGCGACCACCAGCACCCCCACCATCGCGGACGCGGCCGGCCGTAAGGTGCGCACCGCGGGCGCGACGGCGCGCGGCAGCGGCGCACGCCGCCCGGCGAGCAGCGCGATCAGCAGCACCCCGAGCACCCAGACCAGCGCACCGGCCAGCGAGTCCGCGGTGTTCACCGTGAAGCCGACGGACGCCTTCGCTCCGATCAGATCCCCGAGCCGGTCCGGCAGCCCCCCGATATCGCCTATGTCGCCGATATCTCCGATGTCACCGAGCCCCGGCACCTCGATACCGCCGTCGCCGAGCCCGGGCATGCCCCCCGCGTCGCGCCCCAGCTTCTTCCCGTCGATGGTGATCACATCGTGACCGGCCCAGGCGAGGCCGCCGGTCACCGCGACGAAGAGCACCACCACCGCGCCCGCCCGCGCGGCGAGTTCGCTCACCGAGATGTACGGGCCCGCCCGCCGCAGCGAACGCAGAAGGAAGTACGCAAGGAGCAGCGCCCCGAACAGACTCACCCCCAGTGGCGTGAACTCGACTGCCGTACGCGCCTCGGCGCCCTCCAGGCCGAACGCGGACACATCGCCGGACGGGCTCACCGAGCCGTTCACCGCGAGGACGACCACGGCGGCCGTCATGGGGCCGAGCGCCGCAGCGGAATCGGCCTCCAGCAGATGCAGCCCGAGCGCCGCCGCCCCGGCCATCCCCACGAATGCCCAGCTCACCGCCGCTATCGAGGCGAGCAGGACATCGCCCCAGGGCACCCTGCCACCCTTACCGGTCGCGTCCATACGGACCCCCCGATCCCCGGCCGGGTCCACCCCGGCCACCCCTATTGCACCGATTTCCGACGGCCGAGCATGATCCGTACGGACTGATGGGCGCTTACCACTCTCCGTGCGTGTTTCTCCCCCGTCAACGGTCCCCGCGCTCGCGGCCTTCCGCAGGCCCGACTTCCGGTTATGGGACTGCGCCTGAAATAGTTCCCCAGGATGTTCGCCATCCCTAGACTCCCTGCGATGGGAGTAACTCGGGGGACAAGTAGTGGGGCATGGAGTGCGGGAACTCGTACTGGAATTGAACGGAAGGACCTGGACCCTCGATCCGGCCAGGTCGTACACCCTGGGGCGGGATCCGCAGGGGGACATGGTGCTGGAGGACGCCAGGGTCTCGTGGCGGCACGCCACGATCAGCTGGAGCGGCCGGGGCTGGGTGATCGAGGACCACGGCAGCACCAACGGCACCTATGTGCAGGGACAGCGGGTCCACCAGTCGGACGTCGGTCCGGGCGCCGAGGTGCGCCTGGGCAACGCCCATGACGGTCCGCGGCTGAGTCTCTCCGGCGCGGGGGCGGACCCGTTCGGCGCGCAGGGCGCGGCGCCGCAGCAGCAGGCATCGCAGCAGGCGCCTCATCAGCAGGCCGTACATCAGCAAGCAGCCCATCAGCGCGCCGCGCAGCAACAGGCCGCACAACCGGGGGCCGCCCATCAGCAGGCGGCCCAGGCTCCCGCGCCCCAGGCATGGCCGGAGCCCCAACAAGCACATGCCCAGCAGGCGCACGCCCAACAAGCACACGCTCAGCAGACCCACGCCCCGCAGGGCCAGGTCCCGCCGCCGCACCAGCAGCCGCCGGGCCCGCGGCAGGCCCCGATCCCGCCGCAGGGCGGAGCGGGGGCCCCGCCCGTCCACGGCGACCGCAGCCCGACGACGTTCCACCAGCTCGCACTCGGCCGGGTCATGCGCATCGGCCGCGCGCTGGAGAACGAACTCGTCGTCTCCGACCTCCAGGTCTCGCGCCACCACGCCGAATTCACCGCCGCCCCCGACGGCCGCTTCCAGATCAGCGACCTCGGCTCGCACAACGGGACCTATGTCAACGGCCAGCCGATCACCAAGTCCGGCACCGTCGTCATCGGCCCCAACGACATCGTCGGCGTCGGCCACTCCACCTTCCGTATCGTCGGCGACCGGCTGGAGGAGTTCGTCGACACCGGCGAGGTCTCCTTCT
The DNA here is from genome assembly GCF_053607985.1 of Streptomyces sp. NPDC055078. Lineage (NCBI taxonomy): Bacteria > Bacillati > Actinomycetota > Actinomycetes > Kitasatosporales > Streptomycetaceae > Streptomyces > Streptomyces sp. NPDC055078. Next base: position 7,426 of record NZ_JBSGUP010000290.1, on the reverse strand, counting down.
CCGCCCGCCATCTCACGGTCACGGTCGACGGCGGCAAGCAGATCCTGCGCGATGTGTCCTTCGGCGTACCGGAGAAGTCGCTCATCGGCGTCATCGGACCCTCGGGCTCCGGAAAGTCGACCCTCCTTAAGGCGCTCACCGGCTACCGTCCCGCCAACCAGGGCGATGTCCTCTACGACAACCGGAGCCTGTACAAGCAGTTCGCCGAGCTGCGCCAGCGCATCGGTCTGGTCCCGCAGGACGACATCCTGCACAAGGAGCTGACCGTCCGGAAGGCCCTTAAGTACGCGGCCAAGCTCCGCTTCCCCGGTGACACCGCCGAGGCCGAGCGCGAGGCCCGTATCGGCGAGGTGCTGCGCGAGCTGAAGCTCGACATCCACAAGGACAAGAAGGTCACCTCCCTCTCCGGCGGCCAGCGCAAGCGCGTCTCCGTCGCCCTGGAGCTGCTGACCAAGCCGTCGCTGATCTTCCTGGACGAGCCGACCTCGGGCCTCGACCCGGGGATGGACCGCGATGTGATGCAGCTGCTGCGCGGCCTCGCCGACGACGGCCGCACGGTCCTGGTGGTCACCCACTCCGTCGCAGAGCTGCAGCTCTGCGACAAGCTCCTCGTGATGGCCCCCGGCGGCTCCGTCGCCTACTTCGGGCCCCCCGAGGAGGCGCTCAACTTCTTCGGGTACACCACCTGGGCCGATGTGTTCTCCGCGTTCGAGAACTACCGCGACTACGACTGGGCGGGCCGCTGGCGCGGTTCACAGCACTACCAGATGTACGCGGCGGACATCGACGCCGTCGCCGCGCAGTCGGTCAGCATGCCCTCGCCGCAGCAGATGCGCCCGCCCAAGCCGCAGAGCTGGGGCTCCCAGCTGTGGACGCTGATCCGCCGGTACTCCTCGGTCATCGCGTCCGACAAGGGCTTCATGGGTCTGATGCTGATCCTGCCGGCCGTCCTCGGCCTGGTCAGCGTCGTCATCCCGGCCGAATTCGGCCTCGGCCCGCCCGAGGGCAAGTCCAAGTTCAACGGCGACGCGGGCACGATCATGCTGATCCTCGCGGTCGGCATGTGCTTCTCGGGCGCCGCCAACTCCGTACGAGAACTGATCAAGGAACGGGTCATCTACGAACGCGAGCGGGCCACCGGTCTGTCCCGCTCGGCGTATCTGATGTCCAAGGTGATCGTCCTCGGTCTGATCACGGCCCTCCAGGGCGTCATCATCTGTGGCATCGGCTTCGCGACCCGCAAGCTCCCCGCCGAGGGCCTGCTCATGCCCCCCGCCGTCGAGCTGTGTCTCACGATCATCGCCCTGGGTTTCACCTCGATGATGTTCGGCCTGGTCATCTCCTCGCTGGTGCGCACCGCCGAGAAGACGATGCCGCTGCTGGTGATGTTCGCCATCGTCCAGGTCGTGTTCACCGGCATCCTCTTCCAGGTCTACGACTCACCCGGTCTGGAGCAGTTCGCCTGGCTGATGCCGTCCCGCTGGGCCATCGGCGGCGCGGGCGCCACCCTGGACCTCGGAACCCTGATGCCGCCGTGGGACCCGAAGAACCCCGGCAACCTCGACCCCCTGTGGGAGCACTCGGTGAGCCAGTGGGGCATGAACATCGCGATTCTGTTCGCGATGGGTGTCCTCTGCGGCGTCGCGGTCGCCCGGCTGCTGCGCCGCCATGAGCCGGAGGTCATGCGCAAGTAAGCCCCCGTGGTCGTGCGCAAGTAGGCCCACAGGACAGCCGTGGAGACGAGCCGAGGGCGGCACCCAGTGCGGGGTGCCGCCCTTCGGCGTCTCGGTGTCGGTGTCTCGGCGTGCTGCGGCTCAGTACGCGCCGAAGACGTTGTCGATCGAGCCGTAACGGTCGGCGGCGTAGTTGGCCGCGGCGACGATGTTGGCGACCGGGTGGTACAGGTCGAACGGGGTGCCCTTGACGTGGTAGGCGTTGAACGTCGGCTGGATGACCTGGAGCAGGCCCTTCGACGGCACGCCGTTGACGGCGTTGATGTCCCAGTTGTTGATGGCGCGCGGGTTACCGCTGGACTCCCGCAGGATGTTGCGGTGCAGACCGTCGTACGAGCCGGGGATGCCCTTCTCCTTCATGATGGAGAGCGACTCGCGGATCCAGCCGTCCAGGTTGTTGGCGTAGACGGGCTTGCGCGCGGCGGCGCGGCTGGCGGCGGCCTTCTCGGCGGCGCGCTTCTTCACGGCGGCCTCGGCGGCGGCCTTGGAGGCAGCGGCCTTCTTGGCGGCCTGCTCGGCGGCTGCCTTCTTCGCCGCGGTGGCGAGCTTGGCCTTGGTGGCGGCCTGGTTCTTCGCATCGGCCTGTGCCTTGGCGGCGGCCTGCGCGGCGGCCTGGACCTGGGTCTCGATGGCCGACTTCTGCTGGCCGATGTTCCCCTGCACGGTCGTGCCCTTGGCGGCGACCGCGTTGGCGTTCCACGCCACCGGAGCGGTGGCGGGGGCGGCCTCGGCCTCGGTCGCACCGTTGCCGGGCACGAGGGTGAGGGTCAGAGCTGCGACGCCGGCGGTGGCGATACCGGCGATCGAGGCCCGGTGGACCTTGGTCAGGCGGGTGCTGGACGCGGACATACGTACCTCTTCGAATAGCGGAAGTCGCATCAGGCCGGGAGGCGGCGCTGCGCTCCTGCGGCGGCGACGGGGGCAATTCTTAGCGCCAGCAAAATGCCGTGGCAAAGGTGTGACATACGAACCGCGATAGTGGATCAGGGCATTCACGGAATGCCCTTTCCGCCACCGTGCGGCCGCTCACATGCCCCTTACTTATCCACTACTGAGATTCGTAAGTGATCTGCGTCCTATGTGCGGGGTCACATCGAGGGAGTGCCGATTTGACGATGTGTTGCTTCAGCAATGCAATACGTGAGGACTCTCATCCGGAAGAAGGAGATGCACGTCCCCGAACTCGTGCCAGAGGTAGAGCCCGCGCAGCGCCTCCTCGTACGCCCGGCCGATGGCGGGCCGCCCGGCGATTGCCTCCAGCATCAGCAGATGCGACGCCTCGGGCTCGTGCAGCCCCGTCAGCAGCCCGTCCACGGCCCGTACCCCGCGCTCGGGCGTGACCACCAGACCGGTCCACCCCGAGGCCGCCCGCACCACCCCGTCCGCACCGGCCGCCGACTCCAGGGCCCGTACGGCCGTCGTCCCGACCGCGACGATCCGGCCACCGCCCGCCCGCGCCGCGTTCACCAGCCACGCCGTCGCCGCGGGCACCTCGAAGCGCTCCGGATACGGCGGCTCGTGCGCCTCCGCCGACGCCACCCCCGTATGCAGGACGACCGGGGCGAACTGCACCCCCCTGCTCACCAGCGCCGCCACCAGACCCGGGGTGAACGGCCGCGCGGCACTCGGCATCTCCGCCGAACCCGTCCCGTCGGGGGAGGGGAGCGCGAAGACCGTCTGATACGCGGACAACGGCTGGTCCCGCGCGGTGTACGCGTAGCGGATGGGCCGCCCGTAGCGCTCCAGCAGCGGCGGTACGGGCTCGGACACCGACGCCCACCACAGCCGGTCCGCACCCGGGGCGAGCGGCTCCTCCAGCACCAGGTGCGCGCCGCCCGGCAGCCGTACGACCGCCCCCGCCGGGCCTCCCGGGCGCTGCCGGGTGCTGCCCGAGCCGTCCGGCCACCGCAGCTCCACCGCCCATCGCCCGTCGTCGGCGCGCGTCGAGAAGTGCGCGACGACCACATCCCCGCCGACCCGCCCGTTCACGGCGGCGGGCAGGGTGGCCGAGGTATTGACCACCAGGACGTCACCGGCCCGCAGCCGCCCCGGCAGCTCCCGGAACGTGTGATGGGAGACCCGGCTCCCCTGCGAGACCAGCAGCCGTACGTCGTCCCGCCCCGACCCGCGCACCTCGGCCGGCACCCGGGCCGACAGCTCCTCGGGCACCCACAGTGTGTCCAGCACAGCGATTCCTCCCGACATCACGCCTCGATCCACTTCCGGTCCCTCGATCCCCGCTGTCCCGGCCGACACCCGGCTCCTCCCGGCGCTCGTCCCGGCCGGTCCCGCCGGGCGACGCCCTCAGGGGCGGTACGGCGGCGCCCGCCCGGCAGCCCCCGCCCGGCAGCCCCCGCGCCCCCTCCGCCCCTCGCCGGACGGGCGGGCCACCCGGGCCCGGGAGCACGGGCGCACAGGCCCCTCACCGCCCCGCCGGGGAAGCCACCGGGGAAGCCGCCGGGGAAGCCGCCGGGGAAAGCCCCCCAGGAGGTCCCTGAGGGGCTTATCGCTCCAGCAGCGCCGGAGCCGCGTACCGCCCGCTGACGGGCCGCTCGTCCAGCAGCCGCAGAAACCCCGGTACGACCGATTCCGGTGTCGGCCGGGGATCGTCGTCGTCCGGCACGGCCGCCGTGTACAGATCCGTGGCCATGTCGCCCGGATCCACCGCCCACACCCGCAGCCCGGGCTCCTCCACGGCCAGCACGGCGACGAGCTGGTCGAGCGCCGCCTTGGAGGCCCCGTAGCCGCCCCAGGTCTCGTACGCCTCCGCCGCCGCGTCCGAACTGATCGCGATCACCGTCCCGGCGTCCGCCTCCCGCAGCAGCGGCAGCGCCTCCTGCACGAGCCCCAGCGCGGCCACCACATTGGTCTCCAGCGCCTCCCGCAGCCCCTCCAGGGGCAGCGCGTCCAGCCGTACCAGCGGCGCGGCACCCAGCACGCTCGCGTTGCTCACCAGCAGATCCAGCCCGCCGAGCCCCCGGGCGGCGGCGAACAGCTCCCCCCGGTGCCCCGCGTCGTTGACGTCCCCCGCCACCGCGACCACACGCGTCCCCCGGGAGGCGACCCGATCCGCGCTCTCCTTCAATACCTGGGCGGTCCTGGCACTCAGGACCAGATCCCAGCCCCGTTCGGCGAGGGCCGACGCGAGCGCGTGCCCCAGCCCCTTCGAAGCCCCCGTGATCACCGCTACCGGCATGGTGTCCATCCCCTTCTCGGCTCGCCGCGACCCGCTGTCCGCGCCGATGGACCCACCGTAGAAACGCCACGCGCCCACCGCCTCGGACGCGGGACCCCACCTGGGAAGGCACTTCGACCTAGGCCCCCAGCCCTAAGCGGCTGCGTCCACGGCCCGATACGGACTGTCACAGCGCGCCGGTACGGTGAGGTCATGAGCCATCCACCCAATTCGGGCATCGCGGCCGTGAGCACGGCTCTGCTCGCGATGAGCAGGCATCTGGAGGTCCGCGACGTCCTCAAGACGATCGTCGCCTCGGCCCGCGAGCTGCTCGACGCCCAGTACGCGGCGCTGGGCGTCCCGGACGACCACGGCGGCTTCGCCCAGTTCGTGGTCGACGGCGTGAGCGACGAGCAGTGGAAGGCGATCGGCCCGCTGCCCCGGCAGCACGGAATCCTCGCCGCGATGCTCCGCGACGCCAGGACCGAGCGGCTCGCCGATGTGCGCAAGGACCCCCGTTTCGAGGGCTGGCCGACCGCGCACCCCGACATGTCCGACTTCCTCGGCCTGCCCATCAAGGACGGCGACGAGGTCATCGGCGCGCTCTTCCTCGCCAACAAGCGCTGCGCCGAGCCCGCCGGTGCCGACGGCTGCGGCTTCACCGGGGCCGACGAGGAACTGCTGTCGATCCTCGCGCAGCACGCGGCGATAGCCCTGACCAACGCCCGGCTGTACGAGCGCAGCCGGGAGCTGACCATCGCCGAGGAGCGCTCCCGCCTCGCGCACGAGCTGCACGACGCGGTCAGCCAGAAGCTGTTCTCCCTGCGGCTCACCGCCCAGGCCGCCGCCGCCCTGGTGGACCGCGACCCCGCCCGCGCCAAGGGCGAGCTGCAGCAGGTCGCCGCCCTCGCCGCCGAGGCGGCGGACGAACTGCGCGCCGCCGTGGTGGAGCTGCGCCCCGCCGCCCTGGACGAGGACGGCCTCATCAACACCCTGCGCACCCATGTCCGGGTCCTCGACCGCGCGCACAGCGCCCGGGTCACCTTCGACACCTGCGGCATCAAGGCCCTGCCGGCCGCCCAGGAGAACGCCTTGCTCCGCGTCGCCCAGGAAGCCCTGCACAACGCCCTGCGGCACTCGGGCGGCGACCGGGTCGATGTGGTCCTCGCCCCCCGCCGCGTCCAGGGCGCGGTGCTCAGCGTCACCGACAACGGCAAGGGCTTCGAGCCGCGCACCGTCCGCAGAGCGGGCCGCCATCTGGGGCTCGTCTCCATGCGGGACCGCGCGAGCGGGGTCGGCGGAAGACTCAGTGTGCAGTCGGCGCCCGGCAAGGGCACCACGATCGAGATGGAGGTCCCCGGTGGGTGACAAGACGGTCAGGGTCCTGCTGGTCGACGACCACCAGGTGGTACGCCGGGGACTGCGCACCTTCCTGGAGATCCAGGACGACATCGAGGTGGTCGGCGAGGCGGCCGACGGCGCCGAGGGCGTGGCCCGGGCCGAGGAGCTGAAGCCGGACGTCGTCCTGATGGATGTACGGATGCCCGGCACCGACGGCATCGAGGCGCTCCGCAAGCTCCGCGCCCTCGACAACCCCGCGAAGGTGCTCATCGTCACCAGCTTCACCGAACAGCGCACCGTGATCCCGGCCCTGCGCGCCGGTGCCTCGGGCTATGTCTACAAGGACATCGACCCCGAGGCCCTCGCCGGAGCCATCCGCTCCGTCCACGCGGGCCATGTCCTCCTCCAGCCGGAGGTGGCGTGCGCGCTGCTCACCCAGGAGGAACAGACCAGCGGGCCCGGCCGGGGCAGCACCCTGACCGAGCGCGAGCGCGAGGTCCTCGGCCTGATCGCCGACGGCCGCTCCAACCGCGAGATCGCCCGCGCCCTCGTCCTCTCGGAGAAGACCGTCAAGACCCATGTCTCGAACATCCTGATGAAGCTCGATCTGGCGGACCGCACCCAAGCGGCCCTCTGGGCGGTGCGACACGGACTGACGACGTGACCGAATAGTTCCCCTCCGGTCAAAGATTCATACTGTCGGGTGTATGTCACTCACACGGCGCATCCTCCCCGCCCGTGTGCCGTTCTCCAGGGCGAGTCACGGCGAATGGTCGTGGCGAATGTCCCAGGAGGATCCAGAAGTGAAGAACCTGAAGAAGGCCGCAGCCCTCACCATGATCACCGGCAGCCTCATCGCCGCCGGAGCCGGCATCGCGTCCGCCACCCCCGGCGGCGCCCACGCCGGCGGCGAGGCCGTGGGCTCCCCGGGCGTCGCCTCGGGCAACCTGATCCAGGTCCCCGTCCACGTCCCGGTCAACGCGGTCGGCAACACCGTGAACGTCATCGGCCTGCTGAACCCCGCCTTCGGCAACACGGGCATCAACGGCTGACCCCACCCCCGTGCCCCACCCGGGTCCGGATCTGCGGCATCCCCCGCAATCCGGACCCGCTCGCGTTTCCGCCCACCAGCCCTCCAGCTCTGCCTGCCACGCCCCGCCACCTTCCACACGGCGCG
>NZ_JBSGUP010000289.1:0-9995 GCF_053607985.1 Streptomyces sp. NPDC055078 | reverse complement strand
CGACTCCATCGCCGAGATCCGCGTGGGCCCGGCCCTGGAAACCCTCCCGATGCTGGCGGCGGAGCCGGGCGCGGGCCCCTTCGACCTGTTCTTCATCGACGCGGACAAGGTGAACAATCCGCGGTACGTGGAGTGGGCGCTCAGGCTGTCCCGCCCCGGCAGCGTGATCGTCGTCGACAACGTCGTACGCGGTGGGGCGATCCTGGCCGAGGACAGTACGGATCCCTCGGTGGCCGCCACCCGCGAGATGTTCGAGCTGGTGGCACGGGAACCCCGCCTGGAGGCGACCGTGGTCCAGACGGTCGGCACCAAGGGCCACGACGGCTTCCTCCTGGCCCGCGTCATGTCCTGACCGGCGCCGTCTCCCGGCCGCCGCACCGCCGACGTAATCTGGACCGTCACCGGACGTGTGGGGGGGCGGTCATGTTGGCGGAGACGCTGGTGGCACTCGCCGGAGTGGGCGGGACGGCACTGGTCGGGGCGATGGCCACGGATGCGTGGGCCAGTGCCCGGGCGGGGGCGGTCCGCCTCTTCCGCGGGGACGGTGCGGGCGGCGATGGCGGCGAGGACGCCGGCGACGGCCCGGCCCGGACCGCAGGACAGATCGAAGGGCAGCTGGACGGCGATGCCCGGACCGTGGCCGATGCCGCCGCCCGGCCGGACGGGGCGGCGGACGCGGACGCCCTGCGGCAGGCACTCGCGGTGGTCTGGACCCGCCGGCTGGTCCTGCTCCTGGAGGAGCGCCCGGCGGCGGAGCCCGAACTGCGCGAGCTGGTCGACCGGCTCCGGAGCGAACTCCCCGGCGGCCGGACCTCATGGCAGATGACCAATATCGCCCGGGACAACTCCACCCAGTTCGCCGCGCAGGGCGGCAATGTCGTCTGGCACCAGGGCTCCGGTACGCGGACCCCCGCGCCGGACGATGAGCCGAACCCCTCCTGAGCCGTATCGCCTGTATCGCCCATACCGCCCGTCGGTCCTGCTCGCCCGCCTGACCACCTGTCTGCCTGCCTGCCTGACTGACTGCCTGCATGCCTGCATGCCTGCCGCGGTCCGCGCGGACCGCGCGGGGTACGGTCGAGGGACCTCGACCGAGACGAAGGATGCCCTGTGGCCAGCGTGGTGAAGATCAATGTCCTGACCGTCCCCGCCGAGCAGCGCGAAGTGCTGGAGAAGCGCTTCGCCGCCCGGGCCGGGTCGGTGGAGAGCGCCGACGGGTTCGAGTGGTTCGAGCTGCTGCGCCCGATGGAGGGGACCGACCAGTACCTGGTCTATACGCGCTGGCGCAGCGAGGCCGACTTCGATGCCTGGATGGCCGGGTCGATGCGCGCCTCCCACGGCGCGGGCCCGGCCGGACAGGGCGGCGAGAGCGGTGCGGGCGGTGAGCGTCCCAAGCCCGCGGCGACCGGATCCACGGTGTGGTCCTTCGAGGTGGTCCAGTCGGCCGCCCCCAAGGAAGCCGCATCCGAGGAAGCCGCATCCAAGGAGTAAGGAATAGGACGTACGGGGGCTTCCCGTGGAACCGCCGCGCCCTGGAAGGCGAAGCCCCCGCGCCCGTACAGCACTGGCCCGGACGGATCCGTACGGGCCGGTGCTCGGGCGCCCGGCACGGAAAGGCACTCCGATCAGGGTGCCCGGTGGTCCCGCTTCGGCTCCCGGCCGTCCGGTCTCTCCTGGTCCGAGCCGCACAGCTCGGCGGTCAGCTCCGTCACCAGCTGCACCAGATCCGTCGGCCGGTCCGGGTCCCACCAGTCGCCCAGCAGTTCGGCGAGCGACTCCTCCCGGGCCTTGGCCAGGCGTACGGCGGCCGTCAGACCGCTTTCGGTGAGCACAAGCTGCACCCCCTCACGGCGGGCGAGGCCGCGTACCTCCACCTGGCGGGCCGCGTCGGTGATGGTGTGCAGCGGTACGGGGGTGGTGTCGGCGAGCAGGCCGGGCTCCACCGTCCCATGGCGGCGGATGCGCAGCAGCAGCCAGCTCGCGGCGGGCAGCAGGTCGTACCCCGCGCTCGCCGTGATCTTCTCGTACACCCGGCGTCTGCCCTCGCGCGAACCGAGCACCGACAGCGCCCGTGCCACCTCCTCGTGGGAGGAGCGCTCGACCGGGTTGGACGCGAGGGTCTGGCTCGGTTCGGGCGCGGTGACCGAGCCGCGCAGCCGGTCCTCCTTGAGGAACCAGGCGACGATGAAGGCGACGGCGACCACCGGGACCGCGTAGAGGAACACATCGGTGATCGACGAGGCGAACGCGTGCAGTGCCGATGCCCTGAGGGCGGGCGGCAGTTCGGCGATCGCCCGCGGGTCGGCGGCGAGCTGTCCCGCGTCCGCGCCGGGCGGCACCGAAGGACCGCTGAGCGCGGCGGCGAGTTTGTTCTCCAGCCGGCTGGTGAAGATCGTGCCGAAGACGGCGACGCCGAAGGAGGCGCCGATGGAGCGGAAGAAGGTGGCGCCGGAGGTGGCGACGCCGAGATCGTCGTAGCTGACGGCGTTCTGCACCACCAGGACCAGCACCTGCATCACCAGGCCGAGACCGGCGCCGAAGACGAAGAAGTACGCGCTCATCTCCCAGGTGGAGCTGAACTCGGTGAGCCGGTGGAGCAGCAGCAGGCCGATGGCCGTCAGGGCGGTGCCGGCGAGGGGGAAGACCTTCCAGCGGCCGGTCCGGCTGACGATCTGGCCGGAAGCGGTGGAGGTGATCAGCAGTCCGAACACCATCGGCAGCATATGGACGCCGGACATGGTGGGGGTGACGCCCTGGACGATCTGGAGGAACGTCGGCAGATAGGTCATGGCGCCGAACATCGCGAAACCGACGACAAAGCTGATGACGGCGACCAGCGTGAAGGTGCGGATACGGAACAGCTTCAGCGGCAGTACGGGCTCCGCCGCGCGCCGCTCGACGAACACGAAGGCGACGAGCAGCACCGCACCGAGCACCGCGAGCCCGATGATGCGCGCCGACCCCCAGGCCCAGGTGGTGCCGCCGAGTGAGGCGACGAGAACCAGACAGGTGGCGACGGAGGCGATGAGGAAGGTGCCGAGGTAGTCGATCGTGTGGCGGGTGGGGCGGGCGGGGATGTGCAGTACGGCGGCGATGACGCAGAGCGCGACGACGCCGATGGGGAGATTGATGTAGAAGACCCAGCGCCAGCTGAGGTGTTCGGTGAAGAATCCGCCGAGCAGCGGGCCGAGGACGCTGGTGGCGCCGAAGACCGCGCCGAACAGGCCCTGGTACTTGCCGCGTTCGCGGGGCGAGACGATATCGCCGACGATCGCCATGGACAGCACCATCAGTCCGCCGCCGCCGAGGCCCTGGATCGCGCGGAAGCCGATGAGCTGTGGCATGTTCTGGGCGATGCCGCAGAGCGCCGAGCCGACGAGGAAGATCACGATCGCGGCCTGGAACAGCTTCTTCCGGCCGTACTGGTCACCGAGCTTGCCCCACAGTGGGGTGGCCGCGGTGGCGGCGAGCATATAGGCGGTGACCACCCACGAGAGATGGTCCAGGCCGCCCAGTTCGCTGACGATGGTGGGCAGGGCGGTCGAGACGATCGTCTGGTCGAGGGCGGCGAGCAGCATGCCGAGCAGCAGTGCTCCGATGGCGACCAGGACGGCCCGGCGGTTCTGGCCCTCACCGGGGGCCGGGCTCATGGGGGTGGTGCTCACTTCCTGAGCCATGCCGTTCTCCTCCGGGTCCGCGTCCTTCCCATCGTGGTGGGTACGGGCGGTTATGGCCTGCGGAGGGGGCCCGGGGTGGCGCTGGCCGATTTTGATTTGTACCATGAATAAACAAAGTGGCTCCGGCATCCCGCCACCCGGCGGTCGGGGCCGCTTGTTCGAGCGCGTTGGCCCTCTCCGCGCTGCCGCCCCGGAGTACGGAGTCCGCCGATGCCCGAACGCACCCTGACCGCGCGAGCGCTCCTGCTCGACATGGACGGCACCATCGTCAACTCGGACGCGGTGGTGGAGCGCTGCTGGCGGCAGTGGTCGGAGCGGCACGGGCTGGACCCCCGGGAGACGCTGAGGGTCGTCCACGGGCGGCAGGGGTGGGCCACGATGGCGGCCCTGCTGCCCGACCGGCCGATGGAGCGGAATCACGCGGACAACGCGGTGATGCTCGCGCAGGAGACGGCGGACACGGACGGGGTCGTGCCCGTGCCCGGGGCGGTGGCCTTCATGGCCTCGCTCGCCGGGCTGCCGCACGCGCTGGTGACATCGGCGGACGAGGCGCTGGCCCAGGCCCGGATGACGGCGACGGGCCTCCCGATGCCGCGCGTCCGTGTCACCGCGGAACGTGTCGGCGCGAGCAAGCCGGACCCGGAGGGCTTTCTGAAGGGCGCGGCCGAGTTGGGGTTCGCTCCCGAGCAGTGTGTGGTCTTCGAGGACTCGGAGGCGGGGGTGCAGGCCGCGCGGGCGGCCGGGATGCGTGTGGTGGGCGTCGGCCCCCGCGCGCGGGCGCTGTCCCCGGACCTCCATGTCCCCGACCTGACGACTCTCACGGTGACGCCCTCCTACGGCCACCTCCAGATCTCTGTGCGCTGACCCCACGACCGTGCGGCCGAACAGCCCGCGCCTGCCCACCAAGACAGGCTGAGTGCGCCCGCACCTCCTACGGCACAGGAGCAACGGCCCCACCCGCACCGGTCCTGCCACCGTTCGAAACCAGGCACCCGGCAGCGTAGGGCCGGAGGCCCTACCCCAGTGCCTCGTAGAGGCTGAAGCCCGCCAGCACCAGCATCACCCCCGCCGCCACCTTCGTGATCAGCCGGAGCGGTACGTATCGCATCAGCGTCCGCCCGCCCAGGATCCCGATCCCCGCCACCGCCCAGAGCGCCAGCACCGCACCGAGCCCCACCGAGACGGGGCTGTCGTACCGCGCCGCGAGATTCGCGGTCATGATCTGGGTCAGATCGCCGAATTCGGCGACGAGGATCAGCATGAACCCCGCCCCGGAGACCTTCCAGAAGGACTGGTCCGCCGGGGCCTTGATGTTCTCCTCGTCGTCGTCGCTCTTCCTCAGGAGCAGCACCAGCGCTCCCACCAGGAACAGGGCGCCGACGACCCCCTGCACCAGCCGCTGCGGCAGCAGGGTCAGTACGCTGCCCGCCGCGATCGCGAGCGCGACATGGACCACGAAGGCGGCCGCGACCCCGGCGAAGACATAGGAGGCGCGATAGCGCGTACCGAGCATCAGGCCGGCGAGCGCGGTCTTGTCGGGGAGTTCGGCGAGAAAGACGACGCCGAAGGTGATCGCCATGACAGTGAAGCTGATCACGGATGGATTCCTCATCGGTCGGGCTGCCCGCACCGAGAGACCTGCCCCGAGAAAGGGGTCGCTTCGGCACGGCAGCGTCTACAGGACACTGCGGCCGAAGGTCTCGCTGGCGGATCTCCAGGGACGGACACCGGGATACACAGGTGAGACAGTCCCTGGGAGAACCCGCCTCCGGGCGCCGGCCGGGCGCGAGCCCAGCAGTATGTCGACGTTCCGGCGAAGAGCTACTCCCCTTCTGCTCCGTTCAGGGTACGCCAACCGGCGCGCGGACCCCAGAGCGCGCCCGCCGAGCCCCTGCCCAAGCCCCCGGGGACACCCGGGGCACGCACCCCCGGACCTGGAGCACCACCGCCAAGCCCCGACACGCATCCCCCGAGCACCCCGAGCACAAGGATCACCCCCGAAGCCCGGCTACCCGCCCCCCTCCCCCGGCTCCCGGTACATCCGCCCCCGCGCCACCAGTTCCAGCACCGCCGCGACGGCGATCGCCTGCACCGCCATCAGCCCGACGAGGACGAACAGCTGGACCGCCCCCGCCAGCAGGGGAGACGCCCCGCCCAGCAGCATGCCGACGAACGCGCCGGGGAGTGTGACAAGGCCCACGGTCCTCGTCTGGTCAAGACCCGGCAGCAGCGCGTCCGCCGCCGCCTCGCGCGCCACCTCCAGGCGGGCGTCGCGGTCGGGGAGGCCGAGCGCCATGCCCGCCTCCACCTCGCCGTGGCGCAGCCGCAGCTCGTCCAGGGCCCGCCGCCCGGCGAGCACGGTGGCGGTGAGCGCGCCGCCGATGAGGATCCCGGCCACCGGGACGAGCGCGATGCCCTTCAGCGGCACGAGCCCGGTGAGCAGCAGCGCGGCGACCACCGGAAAGACACCCGCGGCGATGGGCAGCCAGGCCCACCACCAGGTCGCGTTGCGGGTGACGCGCCGCCCGGCGGTGCGTACGGCGACGGCGTACATCAGCAGCACGAAGGCGAGCAGCAGCGGGAGTGAGTCGACCACCCAGCCGATGACCAGGGAGACGGCGGCGAGCTGGACGGCGGCCCGCACCCCGGCCACGGCGATCTCGCGGGGCCGCCTCAGATGGGCGACGGCGGCCACGGTCGCGGCGACGACGAGCAGAACGGCCAGAACCACCCCGAACGTGACATTTACCGGCAGCAGCACCCCGTAATCCTATGGCCAACCCCACGGCTGCCAGCGGGATCTGCCTGGCCATCAGCCCTTGAACTGACGTGAACATGTCGGCCACTCTGGTGTCGGCGCCCATCCCGCGAAACCGGGCGCCGCCGCCCGGCCACGCCCTCAGGGCGGGGCTCCCCCCACATCAGAGGAGTTCGCATGCCCGGAATCTACGCGCGTCACGTCCGCCGCACGGCCATGCCTCACGTCCACCGCACAGCCGCGTCCCGCCTCCGCCGTACGGCCGTTCTCGCCGCGACCGCCGCCCTCACCGTCACCGGTCTGCTGGCCACCGCCCCCGCCGCGCAGGCCGCCCCGCCGACCCCCGTGTCCGCCGCCACCGCCCGTACCTATCTGGGACAGCTCACCGTTCAGGCGGAAGGTTCCTCCAGCGGCTACAGCCGCGATCTGTTCCCGCACTGGAGCACCCAGTCGGGCACCTGCAACACCCGTGAGGTCGTCCTCAAGCGCGACGGCCGCGATGTCGTCCAGAACGCCGCCTGCGCCGCGACCGCCGGGACCTGGTACTCGGAGTACGACGGCGCGACCTGGCGGGCCGCGTCCGACGTGGACATCGACCACATCGTGCCGCTGGCCGAGGCATGGCGCTCGGGCGCCGCCCGCTGGACCACCCCGCGCCGCCAGGCGTTCGCCAACGACCTCACCCGCCCGCAGCTCATCGCCGTCACCGACAACGTCAACCAGGCCAAGGGCGACAAGGACCCCGCCGAGTGGCTGCCCCCGCGCACGTCCTACCGCTGCCTCTACGCCCGGATGTGGGTGCAGGTGAAGCACCACTACGGCATGACCGTGGACTCGGCGGAGAAGAACGCGCTCCAGTCGGTCCTGAACGGCTGCTGACCCGGCCCCTGGCCCGTCCCACCCGGCGCCCATGCCCCACCCGCACCACCGGGGGCCGCATAACCCGCCCCACCCGCACCACCGGGGCCGCATAACCCGCCCCGCCCCCGGCCGCACCGCCGGGGGCCCGGAACCTGTCCGTACCCCTCCGTCGTTCCGTACCGTACGGGGCGACGGAGAACGACGGAGGGGACATCTATGGCCGGCACCGCCGGACTGCGCCTGGGACCACTGCTGCGGTACGTCGACTGGGACACCGGCGGCAGCGCGACCGTCTGGGTCGAGACCAACCGGCCCTGCACGGCCGAGGTCCGGTGCGCCGACGGAGCGGGCGGCTCGGCGCCCACCTTCCGGGTGGCGGACCACTACTACGCGCTGATCACGGTCACCGGCCTGACCCCCGGCACGACCACGCCGTACGAGGTGCTGCTCGACGGCGACCGCGTCTGGCCGCTGTCCGGCTCCCGCTTCCCGGCGTCCACCATCAGCGCCCCCGAGGTGCCGTCGGCGGGCGTCACGGTCTCGTTCGGCTCGTGCCGCTGGTCGGCCGCGCCCGTCGGCGAGCACGACCCCGTCGGCCCGGACGCCCTCGACACCCTCGCCGCCCGGCTCGCCGCCGACCCCACGGCCGCGCGCCCCGACGTCCTGCTGCTCCTCGGCGACCAGGTGTACGCGGACGAGACCTCCAAGGCGACCCGCGCCTGGATCGCCGAGCGCCGCGACATCACCGAGCCGCCGGGCGCGGATGTGGCGGACTACGAGGAGTACACCCGGCTCTACGACGAATCCTGGCTCGACCCCGAGGTGCGCTGGCTGCTCTCCACCGTCCCCAGCTGCATGATCTTCGACGACCACGATCTGATCGACGACTGGAACACCAGCGCCTCCTGGCTGGCCGAGATGCGGACCGTGCCCTGGTGGGAGGAGCGGGTGCTCAGCGGGCTGATGTCGTACTGGGTCTATCAGCACCTCGGCAATCTCTCCCCCGCCGCACTGGCCGCGGACGAGCTGTACACGGCCGTACGGGAGTCCCCCGACGGCACCGCCCCGCTGCGGGAGTTCGCCGCCCGCGCCGACGCCGACCCGGCCCACGCGCGCTGGAGTTACCGCCGCGACTTCGGCCGGACCCGGCTGCTGATGGTCGACACACGGGCCGCCCGGGTCCTGGACGAACCGCACCGGGCGATGCTGGACGCCGACGAGGCCCGCTGGCTGCGCGAACAGGCGCTGACGGCCAGGGAGTCGTACGACCATCTCCTCATCGGCACCTCCCTGCCCTGGCTGCTGCCGCCGCTGATCCATGACGCGGAGAGCTGGAACGCCGCCCTGTGCCGGGGCGAGCGCGGCCCCCGCTGGGCGGGATTCGGCGAGAATGTACGCAGACGGGCGGACCTGGAGCACTGGGCGGCCTTCCCCGACTCCTTCGAGGCGCTGACCCGGCTGATCGCCGAGACCGGTACCGGCGATGACGCCCCGGCGACCATCTGCGTCCTCTCGGGCGATGTGCACCACGCGTATGTCGCCGAGCCGGACTGGCGCGGCGCGGGCGACCCGGACTCCCGGGTGCTCCAGCTGACCTGTTCCCCTGTGCACAACTCCATCCCCCGTTCCGTCCAGTGGGGATTCCGTTTCGGCTGGAGCCGGACGGGCCGCCGGCTGGGCCATCTGCTGGCACGCCACGGCCGGGCGGGCCGGCCGTCCGTGCACTGGGACCGGACGGGCGGGCCCTGGTTCGGCAATCAGCTGATGACGCTGACGCTGCACGGCCGTTCGGCCCGTCTGCGGCTCGACCAGGCTCAGCGG
The DNA here is from genome assembly GCF_053607985.1 of Streptomyces sp. NPDC055078. NCBI lineage: Bacteria > Bacillati > Actinomycetota > Actinomycetes > Kitasatosporales > Streptomycetaceae > Streptomyces > Streptomyces sp. NPDC055078. The sequence continues at coordinate 878 of NZ_JBSGUP010000289.1, read as the reverse complement.
GCGCAGGAGGCGGGCGCGTTCGCGCGGCTGGTGGCCGCCGATGAGCGGGAGCTGACCGCGCGGACGGAGCCGATCGCACCGCGCTGAAACCGGAGGCCGTTACCGGTTCCGGCGCCCCTCCCGAGAGGACACGGGGCCTGTGATGAGATTCGGATGAGAAACCCCCCACGACCGCTTGTTGAACTTGCAAGCACTGATGAGGGGAGCCTAACTTTGGCGCGTCGGATCCTCTCCCCCCACAGGAGTCCCCATGACGTCACTGGCCCCCACGCTGAACCGGGCCCAGCCGTACGCGCTCGGCCTCTTCCGGATCGCCCTGGGTCTGCTCTTCGCCTGCCACGGCGCGGCAGCCCTCTTCGGAATCCTCGGCGGCACGGCCGGCAGCGGCGGCACCGTCGAGACGGGCAGCTGGCCCGGCTGGTACGCGGCGGTGATCCAGCTCGTCGGCGGCGGTCTGGTGCTGCTGGGCCTCGGCACCCGCAGCGCCGCGTTCATCGCCTCCGGTTCCATGGCGTACGCGTACTTCAAGGTCCATCAGCCGGAAGCCCTGTTCCCCCTCCAGAACAGCGGTGAGCCCGCCGCGCTCTTCTGCTGGGCCTTCGTCCTGCTCGTGTTCACCGGCCCCGGCGCCCTGTCGCTGGACCGGCTGTTCTCCTCGCGCGCCACGCGCGACACCGCCGCCGGGGAGCGCCGGCGGGCGACGATCACCGCGTAGCGCCGCGCCCGCGCCCGTATGCGCGTCGATATCCGTATCCGCGTCCGTATCCGTATCCGTATCCGCGCCCGGACCCGCCCCCAGGGGGTCCGGGCGCGGTGCGGCGCGGGGTGGGGCGGGGTTGGGCGGGCGGCCCGCGCGGCCCCGGGTCGTCACCCCCCCC
>NZ_JBSGUP010000288.1:0-9999 GCF_053607985.1 Streptomyces sp. NPDC055078 | reverse complement strand
CGCTCGGTGTGGGACGCCCCGCGGCTCGTTGTCTTGGCTGATGCGGTGCTTACGCGGTCAGGCGGACTTCCGGCTGTCGCGCGGATGTACGGCGATGTTCATGGCGCCGGAGCGCAGGACCGCCAGCCTCTCGGCCAGCACCTCCTCCAACTCCTCACGGGTGCGCCGCTCCATGAGCATGTCCCAGTGCGTCCGCGCAGGCTTGCCCTTCTTCTCTTCGGGGCCGTCCCCGTCCACCAGGAGTGCCTGGGCGCCGCACGCCTTGCACTCCCACTCCGGCGGAATTTCCGCCTCGACCGAGAACGGCATCTCAAACCGATGTCCGTTCTGGCATGCGTACTCCACCGCCTGGCGCGGGGCCAGATCGATGCCGCGGTCCGTCTCGTAGCTGGTAACCACGAGGCGCGTGCCGCGGAGAGCTCGCTCACTCATGAATCGTGCCTCCCGGGCTTGTCGCCCACAGGACAGGTGTCGCTGTCGTCGTCATCCGGTCAACGTCCGGTCGGCCGTAAAGATTCCCGTTCCGGGTCATGCGTCGCCCGTCGTGCCGCTGCTTCCCGAAGGTTGGGGTACCCACCAGTGCCCGGTTTGTCACATCTGATAGAAAGTGTCACCCAGTGATTCCACTACTCCAGTGCGCAGTAACGGTCCGCCTGGCAGGCCAAACGCGTACACTACCGCCCTTTCACTTCAACGTCTAAATCCGGTCCGGCACAGGATTGCCCGCCGCTATCACCGCCCGCCGTATGGGTACCCGCGCGAGCAGGGAAAAACCGAGCGCGAAGAAGATCACGAGTGAGATGATCGCATCGCGATAGCTCCCGGTCAGCTGGTATGCGAGGCCGAAAACGAGCGGCCCGAGCCAGCTCAGCCCCCGATCGCTCATCTCGTACGCCGAGAAGTACTCCGCCTCCTTGCCGCGCGGCACCAGATGTGAGAAGAGCGATCTCGACAGTGCCTGGCTGCCGCCCAGGACCAGCCCGATCGCGGCGGCCAGCCCGAAGAACCACACCGGGGACCTCGCAGGCAGGAAGAACGCCGCCGCCAGGATCAGCGTCCAGACGGCGAGCGAGCCGAGAATGACGCGCTGCGCCCCATGGGTCCTGGCCAGCCGCCCCATGCCCAGCGCACCCGCCACCGCGAGCACCTGGACGAGCAGTACGGCGACGATCAGCGTGGTCTGCCCGAGGTCCAGTTCCTCGGAGCCGTAGATCGACGCCTGGGAGATGACCGTCTGGACACCGTCGTTGTAGACCAGATAGGCCAGCAGGAACGACAGCGTCAGCGGATGGCGCCGCATGTCCTTGATGGTCGCGATCAGCTGGCGCCACCCGGAGCCGACCGCGCCCTCGCCGCCCGGCGGCAGGCGCCGGTCGCGCAGCCGCCGCAGCGGGACCAGGGTGAACGCGCCCCACCACAGACCGGCCGACGCCAGACAGATCCGTACGGACTCCGACTCCGACAGGCCGAAGTTCTCATGGCCGGAGTACACGATCAGATTGAGCACCAGCACCAGGGCGCCCGAGGTGTAGCCGAAGGCCCAGCCCCGGGAGGAGACGGCGTCGCGCTCGTCGGGCTCCGAGATCTGCGGCAGATAGGCGTTGTAGAGCACCATCGACACCGACAGGGAGGCGTTCGCGACGATCAGCAGCAGCGCCCCCAGCAGATAGCGCTCGCCCCCGACGAGGAACATTCCCGTGGTCGCGACGGCCCCCGTGTACGCGGCTGCCGCCAGCAGGGGCTTCTTGCGGCCGGTCCGGTCCGCCCAGGCTCCGGCGAGAGGCATCAGCAGCACCGCGAGCACCACGGAAACCGAGACCGAGTAGGCGAAGAGCGAGCCCGCCCGTACCGGGACGCCCAGTGGGTGGACGAACCCGTCGGCGTCCGCCGCCGACTTCGCCACCGAGGTCAGATACGGCCCGAGGAACACGGTGAGCACGCTGGTCGAGTAGACGGAGCAGGCGAAGTCGTAGAAGTACCAGCCGTGCTGTTCCCGTCGGCGGTCGGCCGCGCCGTCCCCAGCGGTCGTTTCGGTCCCGCCGGCCGTGTCGGCCGCACCGCTCGTCTCCGCTGGAGACGGCGGTTCCGGCCCCGGTTCCGGCCCGGGCGGTGGCCCCGGTTCCGGCCCGGACTGCGGCCCCGGCCCTGTCCCGGGCGGTGCCGGCTCCCGCCCCGACGACGGCTCCGCGATGTCCCCCGCCATCCGTGCCCCCCATGGCTTGAGTCCGGCTGGTGGCCGGATGGTGTCCGCCGTGGCGGACGTATGGATCAGACCCACGCCCCCCGGTCGGTCAGTACCGTGCGCAGCGTCTCCAGATGATCAGTCATGATGCCATCCACGCCCAGGTCCAGGAGGGCTCTCATCCGATCCGGGTCGTTGACCGTCCACACATGCACCTGGAGTCCCCGGGCGTGCGCCGCCCGGACGAACCGCCGGTCCACCACGCGCACCCCGCTCCGTGCCTCGGGAACCTGTGCGCACACCGCGCCCGGCCGCAGCGAGGCGGGCACCCCCAGGGAGCGCAGCCGCAGCCCCAGCACACCGCGTACCCCGTAGGAGGTCGCCAGCCGGGGACCGGCCAGCCGCAGCGCGCGCGTCACCCGGCGCTCCGAGAACGAGCCGACGCACACCCGGTCCCACGCCCCCGTCCGGCGCACCAGGTCCACCAGAGGGGCGAGCGCGGACTCCGCCTTGATGTCGACATTCCAGCGCGCCAGCGGAAACTCCTCCAGCAGCTCGTCGAAGAGCGGCAGCGGCTCCCTGCCCGCGACCCTGGCCCGGCGCACCGCGCTCCACGGCAGCTCCGCGATACGGCCCCGGGCGTCCGTGACCCGGTCCAGGGTCGCGTCGTGGAACGCGACCAGCCGTCCGTCCGACGTGGTGTGCACATCGGTCTCGAAGTAGCGGTAACCGAGGGCGGCGGCCCGCCGGAACGCCGCGGCCGTGTTCTCGATCCCGCCCGCCGTGCCGCCGCGATGGGCGAACGGCAGGACCACGGGATGATCCAGATAGGGGTGGAGTACGCGCTTCACCGCGGCAGTATCGCCTGCCCGGGTGTCCCTCCGGCAACGACCGCGCTGCCGCCGCCCTGCCCGGGGACGGCGAACACCCGCAGGAACAGCTGGGCGAGGGGGCCGATGGCCAGTGCGTACGCGACCGTGCCGATCCCCACCGAACCGCCCAGGACGAACCCCGTCGCCACCACGGCCACCTCGATCCCCGTACGCACCAGTCGGACCGAACGGCCCGTGAGCCGGTGCAGGCCCGTCATCAGACCGTCGCGCGGGCCGGGGCCGAAGCGCGCCGCGATGTACAGGCCCGTGGCCGCACCGTTGAGCACGATGCCCGCGATCATCAGCGGTATCCGCGCCCCGAGGGCGTCGATCTCCGGCAGCAGTGCCAGGGCGCCGTCCATCGCCAGCCCGATGACGACGACATTGGAGACCGTGCCGAGCCCCGGCCGCTGCCGGATCGGAATCCACAGGAGCAGCACCACCGCGCCGACGATGATCGTCACCACCCCGATCGTCAGCCCGGTCCGCTCGGCCAGTCCCTGATGGAGGACGCCCCACGGCTCCAGACCGAGTTCGCCGCGTACCAGGAGCGCCGCACTCACTCCGTACAGCACGAGGCCCGCGTAGAGCTGGAACAGCCGGCGCCCGAGACAGGCGGAGGCTCCGGCCACGGCGGCCCCGGACCCGGTTGACCCCGGTGGCTCGGCGGACCTGGCGGACTCGGTGGATCCTGTGGACTCTGTGGACTCGGCAGACTCTGTGGAGTCGGTGGATCCTGCGGACACGAAGACGGCCCCCTCTGGTGGCTCTGGACTGATCCATGACACTCTGTGGCTATGGAATGGATTGCAGCCATGGCCAATTCAAGGAAGGTGGACTGACTTCCATGACCCAGTGGACCTCGGCGGTGGGCACGGCGCAGCTCGCCCGGCAGCTCACCTCGCAGCAGCCCCGCCCGGCCGGGCCGGGCACCCGTAGGCCGCCCGCGTACCGTGCCCTCGCCGACGGCATCCGTCTGCTCGTCCTGGAAGGCCGGGTCCCCGTCGCCGCCCGGCTCCCGGCGGAGCGCGAGCTGGCGCTCGCCCTGTCCGTCAGCCGGACCACCGTCGCCGCCGCCTATGAGGCGCTGCGCGGTGAGGGCTTTCTCGAATCCCGCAGGGGAGCGGGCAGCTGGACCGCCGTCCCGGCGGGCAATCCGCTGCCCGCGCGCGGACTGGAGCCGCTGCCTCCGGAATCCCTCGGCTCCATGATCGATCTGGGCTGTGCCGCGCTGCCCGCGCCCGAGCCCTGGCTCACCCGCAGCGTCCAGGGCGCCCTGGAGGAACTGCCGCCGTACGCCCACACCCATGGCGACTACCCGGCGGGCATCCCCGCGCTGCGCCAGATGATCGCCGACCGGTACACCGAACGCGGCATCCCCACCATGCCCGAGCAGATCATGGTCACCACCGGGGCCATGGGCGCGATGGACGCCATCTGCCATCTCTTCGCCGGGCGCGGTGAGCGCATCGCCGTCGAGTCGCCGTCGTACGCCAATATCCTCCAGCTGATGCGCGAGGCGGGGGCCCGGCTCGTCCCCGTCGCCATGGAGGAGGGGGTCGGGGGCTGGGATCTGGACCGGTGGCGGCACGTGCTGCGGGACGCGGCACCCCGGCTCGCCTATGTGGTCGCCGACTTCCACAACCCGACGGGCGCCCTGGCCGACGAGGACCAGCGCCGCCGGCTCGTGGACGCCGCACGTTCGGCCGGTACGGTCCTGGTCGTCGACGAGACCATGGCGGAGCTGTATCTCGACGACGGCATCGACATGCCCCGGCCCGTCTGCGCCTTCGATCCGGCGGGCAGCACGGTCCTGACCGTCGGTTCGGCCAGTAAGGCGTTCTGGGCGGGGATGCGTATCGGCTGGGTGCGCGCTGCCCCCGATGTGATCCGCTCACTGGTCGCCGCCCGCGCCTACGCCGACCTCGGCACACCCGTCCTGGAACAGCTCGCGATCCACTGGCTGATGCGGACCGGCAGCTGGGAGGAGGCGGTGGCCATCCGCCGCGTCCAGGCGCGCGACAACCGCGACGCCCTGGTCACGGCGGTGCGCAGGGAGCTGCCCGACTGGGAGTTCGCCGTCCCCGGCGGCGGCCTCACCCTATGGGTCCGCACCGGAGGGCTGTCCGGCTCCCGGCTCGCCGAGGTCGGCGAACGGGTGGGTGTCCGGGTGCCCTCCGGGCCCCGCTTCGGGGTCGACGGTGCCTTCGAGGGCTTCGTACGGCTGCCCTTCACCGTCGGCGGGCCGGTCGCCGACGAGGCGGCGGCCCGGCTGGCCGCCGCCGCGCGGCTGGTGGAGACGGGCGCCACGACGGGGACGGAGGCACCGCGCACTTTTGTGGCGTGAGCCCCACCGCGGAGTGGTTCCGGGGCGGCCCACGCCGTTCCGGGCCTACGCCTGGGTGGGAGCGCCCCCCGACAGGCTGGCCGGGCCCGCACCCGGCGCGGGGATCGGGCCGTGGAGCGCGTCCCGGCCCGGTTCCTGGCGTGCCGGGAGCAGGTCCAGGACCGCCTGCCGGTGTGCCTCGCTCGTCGCGTCGTCATACGGGTCGGGGGTGGCCGGCACCTGCAACCTGAGCACAGGTCCGGTGCCCAGCCGGGCGTAGCCGCGCCCCGGCGGGACGTCGGGCGTCGGCGTGGTGTGCGGGGGTGCCCCGAGCACGGACCCGATCTGCTCGAAGGTGGCGGGGCCGAGGACCACGCGGGCGCGGGTGTGCGTCCTCAGGGCGTCGCCGAGGGTTTCGGTGCTGTCGAACTGCTCGGCCACCACGACCGTGACCTGCGCGGCCCGCCCGTGCCGCAGCGGCACCTGGAGCAGGGACTGCGGATCGGGGTGGCCGCCGGCCGCCGCGAGATGCCCGAGGACACCCGGCCGGTCCACCAGGATCCACAGCGGCCGTCGTGTGTCGTCGGGCGCGGGCTGCCCGGCCTGCCGGGCGCGGTTCGCGGCGACCAGCCGCCGCTCGGTCTCGTGGGCCGCCCACTCCAGGCTGCTGAGCGCCCCGGCCAGTCCGGATTCGACGGCCAGTACGCCGGGACGCCCGGCGAGAGCGGCGTACTCCCCGCTTCCGGTGCCCTCGACGATCAGGACGTCCCCGTCGCGCAGGGCCTGGAGCGCGATCGAGCGCAGCAGGCTGGTGGTGCCGGCGCCGGGCTCGCCGACGGCCAGCAGATGCGGTTCGGTGGAGCGCGGACCGGTGCGCCAGATCACCGGGGGCGCGTCCCGGGTCTCCTCGCCGTCCGCCACCGGCACGGTGCGCTGGACCGCGCCCGCGTCGGTGAAGCCCAGTACGGTCTCGCCGGGGGCGGTGACGAAGCGCTGCGCGGCGATGGTGGTGGACAGGGCGGGGAGCACACTCATCACCAGCTGATTGCCCTCCTCGTCCCAGGCGAAGCGGTACTCGCGGCCACGGCCCGACTTGGCGTGCAGCAACTGCTCGATCCGCGCCCGGCTCGCCGCCTCGCCGTCGGTGAAGTACGCCGGGTAGGAGATCCGCAGGGTGGTGAGCCGCCCGTTCCCGTCGAACGCGAAGTCGCTGAAGGGCCCGGTCCACTCGCCGCCGTGGGCGAAGAGCGGCGCCGGGTCCTCGGGTACGGAGAAGTACGGCACCAGCGCTTCGTACAGCGCCTGGAGCCGCGCGGTCTCCGCCTCGTCGGGGCCGGTCCGCACCGGGGTGCGGACCCTGCCCTTCCAGGCCGCCGCGGCCATCACCGAGATCAGGGCCATGAGCGGCCCGTACGGGACGAGTGCGACCGCCACCGCACAGGCCGCGACCACGAGCAGCGCGGGACCACGCTTCTCCTTGGGCGTGGCGGCCCACTTCTGCCTGGTCAGGCCCGCCAGCAGCCGCAGTCCACGGGAGACGGTGATCAGCGGCTGGAGGACATCCCTCGCGCTGTCCGTGGCCGTACGCGCGATCTCCCGGCCCCGGGCGAACTGTGCGGTTCCGCTGCTCAGAATGCGGGGGAGCGGTCGCCGGGCCACTTCGGTCTCCTGGGGGTGCTGAGGCGGGGTGCGGGCTTCGGGCTCGGGGCGGGGGTCAGAACTTGATCCCGCCGAGCAGGCTGGCGAGGCTCTGGCTGCCGGCCGTGATGCTGGGGGCGATGGCGGTGCCGGCCAGGAAGAAGCCGAAGAGCGCGCAGACGACGGCGTGGGACGCCTTGAGCCCGTCCTTCCGGAAGAAGAGGAAGACGATGATCGCGAGCAGCACCACACCTGACATGGACAGGATCATGAGGTTCTCCTGGTTGAGGGGACAGTCACCATGAGTACTTCCAACCTCACCGGAAGTGTGTATGCGATAAAAGGTGCAAATGGGTGAAAATCTGAGTAATTCACTGAAGTGGCGGACAGTGACCGACTCCCCGAGGGGCACACTTCGCGACCGCGCGGCACAGTGCCCCCGTCGGACCCGTTCCAGACCCCGCCCGGACCTGCCCGGCCCCCTTCCGGAATCGTTTACGACCCCTTCCGGGCCTGCCCGGACCCGCCCGGACCCGCCCGGACCCTTCCGGACTCGTTCCGGTCTCCACGCGGACTCCTTAAGGAGCGGACCCTTAAGGAGCGGACCCCTTAAGGATCCGTGCCGGGTGCCCCCGGCGGAGCGTCCGGTGGCGTCCGGTGGCGTCCGGTGGCGTCCGGCCGGGGGCGCCGGGCGACGGCCCGCCGGTATCGCCCCCGCAGTACCCTGTCGATTCACCCGTACGGCTGCCCTTGCCGTGCGCCCCAGGTCAACGCAGTGAAAGGCGGTCGGTCCCATGAGCGAGGCTCCCGACCCGGAAGTGATCGAACTCGCGACCAAGGTCTTCGACCTGGCCCGCCAGGGAGAGACCGAGGCGCTCGCGGCTTATGTCGACGCCGGTGTGCCCGCCAATCTCACCAACGACCGCGGCGACACCCTCGTCATGCTGGCCGCCTACCACGGCCACGCCCGCGCCGTGGAGGCCCTCCTCGCCCGGGGTGCGGAGCCGGACCGGCCCAACGACCGGGGGCAGACCCCGCTGGCGGGTGCCGTCTTCAAAGGGGAGGACGCCGTCATCCGCGTACTGCTGGACGGCGGCGCCGATCCGTCGGCAGGACCTCTCTCCGCCGTGGATACCGCGCGGATGTTTGGGAAGACAGACCTTCTGGAGCTGTTCGGCGACCGGTGAGGCCGCCGGGGAGCGCCTGTGGGAAGCCGCCGGGGAAGCCGCCGAGGGAATCGGGGCACATTCCAGGGGCATCCCGGGAAGGTCCCCGAAGGGGACGCCGTAAATGTGGTCGCGGTGGCGAAATGGGTGGGTCATCATGACGTCGGGCCCTGTCCCGGACATCACCGGGAGTTTCCCCTGGGGCCACCGACGAGAGGCAGGAAGATGGTCTACACCAAGCGGAAGACGACGGGCGGCTCGACATCGTGCTGCGCGGCCTAGGCATCCCCGTCCCCGGTTGCGTCGAGAGCTTGATGTGAGGCTTTCCCCATGTTCGATCCAGTCATAGCGCCGAGCGGCACGCTGCTCGGCCTGCTGCAGAGGGGCCGCGGCGACGGCACACTGCACGCGCTCGCCGCGCCACGCGCCGAAGCGCTCGCCGCCCTCAACCATTGCGTGCTCAGCGACCCGCGCCACGACTGGCAGGTCGAGAACCGCTCCCTCTACTACGCACGCCTTTATCTGGATCTCCACAGCGGTCTTGAGGAGATCGAGCGGCATCTGTGCGATACCGACGACCACCTCGACACCGACGAGGCCAGGACCGGCCTCGCCCTCGCGGTGCTGGGCCACCTCGCCTCGTACGGAAGGCAGGACGCGCTGCGTCTGCTGCGCGGCTACGCCGCCCGCGGCGCCAACTGGGCGTGGGCGCTCGACGAGCTGGCCCTGCGCGACGACGACACGGGGCTGCGCTCGCTCGCCGTCCCCGTCCTCGCCAGATTCCCGGCCACCCCGGAGGGCGACGCCGAGCTGGCGGCGACCGTACGGGACGCCTTCGAACCCCGGCCCTGGCGGCTGTGGGCCGACGACCTGCGGGCCACGGTCGGCCTCCGGGTGCGCGCCGCACAGGAAGCGGGCTCCTTCGACCGCTGGCAGCGGCAGATGCGGCCCACCGGACCACGGCCCGGCTGGAGTGTCCAAGCCGTGTTCGACTGGGTCGAACAGGGGCTGGAGCGCGGCGCGGCTCTCCATGTCCCGGCCGCCCGCTGCCTCTCCGCCGTGGCGGGCGCCGACGACCGGCCCGCCATCGTCGCGGCGGCCCGCGAAGGATCGGACGGCGCGCGCTGCGCCGCCCTGCACTATCTCGCCCAGGCCAACGACCCCGTCGTCCTCGATCTGATCGAGGACGCCGTCAGCACCGGCTCCCGTACCGTCGCCGATGCCGCGGTCTCCGCGTTCGAGCGCGTCTGCGGCGACGAAGCCGTCGACCGAGCCCGGGGCTGGGTGCACCGGCCCGACGACCTCGGCGTCTCCGCCGCCCGGGTCCTCGCCTGCCGGGGCACGGCCGGCGACGACAGGCTCGTCCTCGGTGCGCTGCGCGAGACAGTGCGCGCCGACGGGCCCGACGCGCCCACGCTCTGGACCCTCGTGGACGGCACCGGGCGCCTCGGCATCGGCTGCGCCGCGCCCGTCCTGCGCCATGTGTACCGGGAGACCACCTCGTCGCAGCTACGGGGCCGGGCGGCGCGTGCCCTGGCCGCGACCGACACCACCTTCGCCACCGGCTTCGCCGTCGAATGCCTGTGGGACTGCGAGGAAACCACCCGCGAAGTCGCCGCCCGCCACGCGGCGACCGGCGATATCCGCGTCGCCGAACGGCTGCGCCGCCTCGCCGCCGACCCCGCCGAGGAGGCCGAGGTGCAAACCGCGGTCCGCAGCCGCATCGGCCCCGACACCCCCGCGCGCTGACCCGCCGCCGGGCAGGTCCCGCCCCGCCCAGGGGCCCGGACCTGCCCGGTGACCACGCTCCCGCCC
>NZ_JBSGUP010000287.1:0-10023 GCF_053607985.1 Streptomyces sp. NPDC055078 | reverse complement strand
GCTCTAGGGAAAATGGGCTGCGAACTGGACGACCAGCCAGGTCAGGACCCCGATCACGAACGCCCCGACGAGGGCGAGGCCGACCAGACCGCACCCGCAGGCGTCGATCACCCGCTCGTGGCGGGCCCGCAGCGCACGGACCGGATGCCGGACCGCCTCTTTGGCGGTCATGTCCCGGCCTCCGTGACTGTCGCATCGTGGATCGCGGCCAGGGCTCCCGTCATCGGCCTGGGCAGTATGACCAGGTCGGGCCAGTCCGGCGGCGGCCCCGGGCGACGCCGCAGCGCCGGCTGGGGTGGCTCCACCTGCTGGAAGCGGGCCTGCGAGGCGGCGGCCCGCCTGCGGAGGTCTGTGGTGTCAGTCATCGTCCTCATCTCCCGCCAGTTCCAGCAGGTCCAGGACGACGAGCGCGAGCCGACGCAGATACCCATCCGCCGTGGACGGCAGGGCGGACAGCACCCGCGCGCGCTGTCTGACCTCAGCAGGGACCTCCGGCTGAGTGACCAGGAGATAGCGCAGGGCATCTGCGAAGCGCCCTGCGAGTTCTGCGGCCTCAGCCGGTCCCGGCGGGACGTGCGTCCCAAGGACGTCCTCCAGGTCGTCGTAGACCGTGGTCTCCACCGCGTGCGCGACGCGCAGGCCAGCCAGCACCCGCGCCTTGACCGGCCGGTCACACTCGAACCTCGGCACGGACATCAAGCTGCCGTCGAGGACGCGGATCACGTCCGGCCCGTGTGTCATCACCGCGGCGCCTGTTCCCGGCGCGGAGCCGGCAGTGGGTGCGAGAAGCGTGGTCACTGGCTGCTCCTCCCCAGGGCGCACCAGACGTGAGTACGGGAGCCGTCCTGGTCAACGCCCCAGCTGTCCGCGTAGGCGGCCACGAGCGACAGCCCACGGCCGCTCTCGTCCAGCAGGCCGGCTTCTCGCGGACACGGGGGCACATGCCGCGCTCCGCTGCTCACCTCGATACAGATCTGGGTGTCCGTACACCACATCCGCACCCCGACGTCTCCCTCTGCGTGGGCGAGCGCGTTGGTGACCAGTTCCGAGAGACACAGTCCGACGGCATCCCCGCAGGCGCTGAACCCCCACCGGTCGGCGTGGGCACGGCCGACGCGGCGGACCTGACCCGGCCTCAGCCTGTCCTCGGCGGCCATCGGCTCGCCGGGCCCGGCCGTGCGGCGCAGGCTCATATCGAAGCCGGGCCCGCCCGGAGGCGACAGGGCAGCACGGCCCACGCGCATGCTCTGGCTGGCCGTTAAAGGCGACATGAGGATTCTCCATCCGTCGGGGCGAGCACTGGAGCCTGGATGGGGTCCCGCGCGATCGTTCTGTGCCGACGCAGTTCAGTGAACTGTGGGTGACCGGTGCGTGACCAGACGGCTCAAGAGGGGAAGCGGTTCAACGAGTTCATCCGGGTTCGACGAGGCGAAAGGTGCTCTAGCGTTGGGCTATGACCCGGTTGCCCAACAGCCGCCTGCGCGCTGTCATCGAAGAGGCGCATCTGCGGTACGAAGATGTCGCCCGCCTCGTCAGAGCCGTGGCCGCCGAATCCGGGATCACGGTTCATACGGGGAAATCGAACGTTTCCTATTGGCTGGGCGGCACGCCGCCGAACCCACGGACCGCCCGCGTTCTGTGCGAAGGGCTGTCCCGGCAGCTCGGCAGGCCGGTCACCCTGCACGACATCGGCCTCTCCGCACTTCCAGGCGGTACCGACCCGGACGACCTGGGGCTTACCGTGGAAGGCGATCCAGTGGAAACACTGGGGCGATTGGGGAGCGCAGATATCGAACGCCGAACCTTCCTCACCGCGAGCGCCTACTCCGTGGCCGCCGCCGCCCTGCCCCTCGGCGCAGCCGGCGAAGTCCATGCCCGCACCCGCCGAGTTCTGAACGGCGGCATCGCAGGCGCCGAAGAAGTCAACGCCGTACGCGACATGGTGGCCATGCTCACCGCGATCGATGAGCGCCACGGGGGCCAGCACGGACGCAGCGCCGTCGTGCAGTACCTCCGGACCGACGTCCTCGGACTGTGCCAGGCGCGGTTCCGCGTGCCCCAGCAGCGCACTGACATGCTGTCCGCCGCAGCCTCCCTCGCCTACCTGGCAGGATGGAAGGCGTTCGACGCGAACGAGCACGGCCTTGCCCAGCGGTACTACCTGCAGGCGTACGCCCTCACCAAGGACGCCGAGGACCTCCCGCACCAGGCGTTCACGCTGCGCATCATGGCCCATCACGGCATGGACAACGGACAGCCGGAACACTGCCTCGACCTCGCGGACGCCGCGCTGGACCGGGCCCGGGGCCGGGTCGCCCCCGCCACGGAGGCCCTGTTCGTCATCTGCCGGGCCCGAGCCCTCGCCGACGCCGGCCAGGTCAGCAAGGCCCTGGCCGAAGCCGACCGGGCCCGGACCCTCGCAAGCGCTGTCGCAGAAGGTGCGACCGGGTGGGCGGTGATGTGGGGTCTGGCCTCCGCGACCGTCGAGAGCCACACAGCGAAGATCCTCACCCGCATCGGAGACCACAAGGGCGCCGAGCGGCACCACGCCGGAGCCAGGCGCCGGTACACCGGCACCGAGCACCGCCGGATCGCAGCCCTCAGCGCCGCTGCCGAAGCCGACGCACAGTCCAGGCAAGGCCAGACCGACGCGGCATGCGCCACCTGGAACCGCGCCCTGGACACCATGAACGGCATCCGATCGAGCCGCACCATCCGGGCGGTCCGCGACATGCGGTCCACGATCGCCCCCGCCAAAGCACGGGGTTCCCGCAGCGCGGCCGACCTCGATGAACGAGCCTGCCTTTGGCTCCGCGACGCATCCTGACCGCGCCCGGAAGGCACGCGTCCGTCCAACACCGTCACGACACCGCAGCCAGTGCGCGACGGCGATTCGTCGCTCAGCTCCGGTTGTGAGGTCGTTCGTCACGGGCAGGCGTCCCGCGCGGGCTTCGGTCATGCAGCCATCAGAGCGCCGTCAACCGGTTGCTCCCAGGGGAATCGTGCGGGGGAGAATCTTGTCAAGGGGGAAACGTAGGGGGAACTCAAGCCCCATGATGAGTCCACGTCCACGGACGAGGGGCACACTCATGTCAGCAACCAACGAGTCATTCGGCCAACTGCTGCATCGGCTTCGGCGCGAAGCCGGGCGCACGCAGGAGCAACAGGCCGATGCGGTCAACACAGTCGCTGGGCGGGACACTCTGACTCGCCGGGAGATCAGCCGCTACGAGAACAACAAGAACATCCCAACGAACCACACAGTTGCGCAGATTGCTATCGCCTGCGGATTACCGCCCGAACAGCTCCAGAGGGAAGCCGCAGCCGCCCGCGTTCGGCGCCGGGACGGGGATCGCCGGGAGGACGAGGAGCAGGACGACATGAGACGACGGACTCTGCTTGAGGGGGCGGTCATAGGCGCCGCATCAGCAGCGGAACCATGGGGACGGCTGGCCCACGCACTCGGGCGGGGCAGCCCTATCGATGCCGAGGCTGCCGACAGCCTCACCCGGCGTGCCGAGGCGCTCCACATCAGCGAACTGAAACTGAGCGCCCGCCAACTCCGAGGCCACGTTGAGGCCCACCTCGACACGATCACCGCCGCCCTCACGCGGGCTGGCGAGCACGAACGCACCTTGGTCGTGGCTGCCGGCGAGACTGCCGCCCTCGCCGGATGGCTGGCCTGGGACTTGGGCGACCATCAAGCCGCCCGCGCCTACTACCGCGTCACCGCTGATTGCGCCGCCGCAGCCAGTCACCCCCCGCTCCGTGCCCTGGCTCTCACCTATGCGAGTTACGGCACCGCCGACCCGACCCAGGCAATCGATCTCCTCACCCAGGCCGCGCGCGACGTGCGAGGCCCCGGCGCCGCCACTGCGGCCGCATGGGTACACGCCCGGCACGCTGAAGAAGCAGCCAAAGCGGGCGAACCTGGCAGCACCACTACGGCGCTGCGCGCTCTCGACCGGGCCCGGACAGCGTACGACTACGCAGACCACACCACCGAGCACGCCTGGACCCGCTTCATGAGCCCCGCCCGCCTGGACGCACTCGTCCTGTCCGCCTACGGGCACCTCGCGCACCCGGAACTGACCGAAGCTGCCAATGCCGCCACTGAGCGCCTGGGCAGTGAACGGTCGGATGCCGGCGTCGTCATCCTCGGCGACATCGCCACAGCCCTGCTCCAAGGCGGGGACCTGGATCAAGGTGTACACGTCGCACGCGAGTTCGCTGCCGCAACGGTCGCCCGCCCCAACACCATGGGCAGGGATCGTGCACAGGCGATCCTCTCCCGGCTCCCCGCCCAAGAGCGGGACCTTGCCGAGCAGTTGCGCGGCCTTGCGTCATGAAGTCGGCAGATGGACTAAGCTTCGCTGCTTTCCGCCACCACCCATGACAGATACCCTGCTGACCCGCCGTCCACGGGCAGCACGATCCACTCCGGCACCTCGTACCCGTGGGTGGCCGCCACCCAGTCGGCCAACTGGGGCAAGCGCTCCCGTGTCGTCTTGTACGAGATGCGCCACTCCGTCTCTGTCTGCACCGCGCCTTGCCAGCGGTAGACGGCCCTGAAAGGAGGGTCGATGTGCGCGCACGCCGCGAGCCTGCGGTCCACCGCCCCCCGCGCCAACTCTTCCGCCTTCCCCTCGTTGTCGATGGTGGTCTGCGCAATCACAATGTCCGTTGACACGCCAACGCTCCTTCGTCCGGGAATATCGACCCTACCCATCGGTGCGCCTGCGTCGCACCGCTGTGAAAACCTGCCTGCGCCGAACCTCGATCGTCCGGCGTGCTCTGAAGGTGATTCTTGAAGGAGGCCGCCTTGCCCGTCGCCTACAGTGGCCTGATCCTGGATTTCGGCAGTGTGCTCACCACCCGCATGAGGCTGAACGGCGAGAGTTTCGAGAGGTCCGAGGCCCGGCGCCTACTTCCATGCGCTGAACGAACACCCGGACGGCGTCGCCATCTACTCCGCGCTCGAAGTCGGGGAGGCCACGCAGGAGGACTGGAACCGCGTCATCGGTGGCAGCATCGGGCGGACGTATGAGCCCGGCCGCACTCGGGGGGAATGCGGTCGGGCTCGTCTGGCCGCACGGGGGGTTGCGGCCGACCGCACTGCTACCTGTGGGGGCGAAGCAGTCCGGCACCACCAGTATTCACCATAAAACTCCTTGGATGCATGCAAGTCGGCAGAAAGGGTGCGGGCGCCCTCGGGGCCGTGGAGTGGGGCGCCCGGTCTCAAGCGGCCGGTGGCCGACGGTCCGCATCCCGCAGCGAGTGGCCCTCGTTCGGGTGCATCTCGTGCTCCACCCTCCCGAGCCGGTCCTCGATCCCGCCGACGCGTTCCATCAGCCCCGGCCGGGGCGGAACACCGGGCCGCTCCGGCTCCCCGTACCAATCGTCCAGGAACTCGTTGGCACGCCGCGCGGTAGCGACAATCGCCCGGACAAACGGCCACAGGGCCGCGCACACCCCGGCCAGGATCAGGAACGCGCCGCCCCACACGAGGACGGTCTCCAGGAGCGGGATGCCCGTATCCGCCATGGTCGCCCCTTCTCAGACCGCATCGTCGGAGAGGGCGCGCTCAGCCAGCAGGACCACGCCCATCACACACGCTCCGGCCAGTGCCAGGAGCCGGCGAGCTGCGAGCCGCAGTCAGCCAGGACCGCGCCGCCCGCCGACAGCGGGTGGAAGAACAGGCCCGTGGGGTTGATGACGGCCAGGCCGACGCGGCCGGGGTCCTGGGCGTCGACTTCGGTGATGGTCGCCGCCCGGCACTGCGGGGGGAACGCCTGGCTGCCGTCGCTCAGGATCGGCGTGCCGTGAGAGACGTAGTGGACGGTTCGGCCGACGGTCGGGACGGGGGATGAGACATGGGAACCTCCAGGGCGCGGACAGGGTGTCCGGACATAGGGAAGGACAGGGGGCACCAGGGTGGACACGTGCCCGCCCTGCTGTCCTCGGGATACGGGATACCGACAGGTGACCTGGGCGGACACTGTCCGGACGCGATGGGCAGCGAGGAGGGGCTGGGAGGCCAGTCACTAGACACTCGGCCCGACCCGGTGCGCCGACCACCAACCGGTGACCGTCGGCGGCTCGCTGATGGTGCTGTTGGCCTGGACGCGAAAGCCGACATTCGGTGTTGCCGAGTTGTTGAAGTCCTCCATGGTGGAGGCGTGAATCCCGGACACCGTGGACGACCTGGTGTACGACTTGGACACGATGATGCCTCGCGCCCCGGACTCGATCCCGGCATAGATCATGCCGCCGGACGCCGTGGTGAACCCGGCGAGAGAGAAACGCCACTGCGCCTGAAGGAACCAGGTGCCGCCGTCCGGCAGCCGGATGCTAGTGACGCCACCAGCCGGGGGGAGCACGGAGAATCCTCCGGACTGCCCGGTGATCGTGGGCACCATCCAGGCGTCGGTCGTCGTCCTCGGGATGGTTCGGGCGTTCATGTTGCCGTACGCGAAACGAGGGCCAGCGACGTACAGCCCGCCGTCCGAACCGAGCGTCAGCGCGTTCTCCGGGTCTGCGCTGATCCGTGCGCCGATCGTGTAACCGGCCGCCTGGTCGCCGGTGATGTCCACGGCCTGGCCCGCGACGAGACCGGCCGAGGCGCCAGCCGTCGGCACGAACACGCCGCCGTCCGAACCGATCTGCATCAAGTTGCCCGGGTCCTCAGACGGCAGGACACGAAGCTGACCGTCCGCGCACGCCAGGCCGTCCCCGGAGTGGTCGCAGACGCACCCCATGATCGCGTCACAGCCACTGTCCTCGCCGTACGTCAGCCCGACGACGAACGGGGACGTCGAGGAACCATTCCCGCTGACCTGGATCAGCCCGCTGCCCTGCACCGAGCAGGAGCACCCTCCCTGGCACCCACACCTGGCCATTCTTAGCCCTCCTTCTCCTGAATGTCCGTGCCGCCGCCGTCGACGGCGGTCTCCTCTTCGGCCTGGCAGGTGCACTCACCGCCGCACCCGCACGCCAGCACCCGCCGCACCTGCTGGCCTGGCGGCTTCGACAGGTCCACCTCGACCTGCTGGCCGTCGACCCAGCCGACCCCGGCCGGGAACGCCAGCACCCCGGTACCGGCCTGCGCCGCGCGCCCCAACGCCCGCTGGGCCGAGGTGCCTGCGCGGAGCGGCTGCTGGACGGCGCGCTGTCCTGGAAGTGGGCTCACGGGGGGTCTCCTACGAACGGGTAGCCGATCGGGACGAGGGAGACGCCGACGTTCTCGCCGCTGTCACCCCAGTCCACGTCGACGTCGGACAGGCGGTAGGGCTGGCTGACGTTCATGCACATGCCTGTCGCGGCGACGTCCACGCGGACGCCGGCGACGAGCTGCCGCATCGAGATCGGGGCGGTCGTCGCCAGACCGGCCCCGTCAGGGATGCGGATGCCGGTGGGCACTGGGTTCCGTCCGGCGTACGAGGCGCGGGCAATCTGCCACAAGTCGTACGCCGACAGGCCCTCAGCGGTCGAGCGGATCAGGGTGTCCAGCCGCCCGTACACCGGACTGACGACGCCGGAGACACCGAACTGCCCGCCCGTGATGTCCTGGTCATCCTGGTTGGTGGCCCACACCAGCGTGGCCGCGTTCGTGCCGTCCCGGACGATCTCGATGTCCCCGGCGAACGCGTCCAGCGTCAGCCTCGCCTGCGGGCGGTCGGCGGTCGTCTGCGGCCGTCCCAGGATCAGCGAGCGGCCGACCGTCGTGTACTCCAGCCCGCGGGGCACCAGCTCGTCGTCCAGGATGCGCAGGATCGGCACGATCCAGACCTCGTTGTTGAGACTGCCGTCCTTCTCGAACCGCGCATCCACCGTGTCGTCGTCGCGGACGATGTGGTCCAGCATCACCGGCCAGTCCGGCTGGGACGCGAACAGGCCGGCCTCCAGGTTCAGCCGGATGATCGTCTCCGCGATCTCCTGCACCGGACCGACGTGCATCGGGTCGGCCTGGTTGGTCGATAGATACCGCAGCAGCGTCGTGTTGTTCGTCCGCGCCAGCCACTCGGTGACGTCCCGCGCCTCGATCAGGAACCGCGTCCGGTTCTCCGTCGACCGGATGATGGGCCCCTGCCACACCAGCTCGCTGTCCCGGTAGATCGTCAGCTCGTGCGCGTACGGCTCGATCTGCCCGAGCTGCCCGCAGCAGCTCGCCCCCGCCATGCCCTTGGCAATCGTGATCGACGCCTCCGACGTGTCGTTGACCGTGCGGTTCCACTTCACCGACGTCAGCGCGCTCACCGCCGGGGACGTGAACGGCAGCGAGCCGCCTCGCCAGTGGACGACCGCCCGGTACTCCTGGGCGCAGCCGAGGACAGCCATCAGCCCACGTCCGATCGGGGGACCAGGAGGACGCGGGCTCGGGCGTCGGCGGACGTCGTCGCGGACGTCGACAGGATCTCGATGCACACGCCGGTCGGGCACGAGAACACCGGCCACTCGAAGGCGGCACCGAGCGGCCCGTACAGGATCGGCGAACTCGTCGCCGACCCGGACACCCCCGACGGGCAGTCGACCTCAGCGACCTGCGTACGGCCGTCCACGGTCAGCGTCGCCCCCGCGGGCAGGTACGGAATCTGGATGTCCGTACACGCCGAGCACGGGTCGGCCAGCTCCGAGCAGTCCGTCCCCAGCGGGTTCGCCCAGAACCGCACCACCAGCCGGCGCAGCGCCGTCCCGCCGGTCTCCAGCTCCAGGACGGGCACCGCCTCCAGCCACTCCGGCTGATCGACGGGGGACACGGCGACGAACGACCGGCGGAACTGTGCGACACCTGTCGGGTAGCAGGGGTCGACAGGCACCGGCGCCCTGATCGGCAACGGCGGGGGCGGACACAGCGGGTCCTCCAGGCACGGGGTCGCCTCGGCGCAGTCGCCGTAGATCTCGTCCGGGTCGAACGTCACCAGGTCGCCGTCGGCCAGGTCCACCCAGTCCGTGAGCGTCGTCAGCGGCTCCCGGTAGATCCACGGCACCGACGCGGCCAGCGTCCACGTGACCTCGCCGATGATGCCCTCGGGCAGGTGGCGAACCGCCGTGAGCTGCGGGCCGGCCATCAGGCCCACGCCGTACAGGTGCCGCAGCTCCGCCGTGCCGTCGCCGGTCGGGCAGCAGGCGAAGACGCCCAGTTCCTCGCCGTTGCAGCTCCCCTCACACGGGGCACCCTGCAAGGCCGCCGACAGCCATTCCAGCGCGTACGACAGGGCGCACTCATCGAGGACCAGGAGCAGCGCCGTGTACGTGATCTCGCGGTGCGCACGGCGGGCCACACCGAGCGCCGCACCGTCGCCGACGAGCTGCACCGCGTCGCGGGTGAGCGTCGACTGCGAGAAGCCGATGGCGTCCAGGCCCATGACGCCGAGGAAGCGGGCCGACTCCGGGACGGCCGGGTCATACCACGGTGCCGGGTCCGACACTGGGTCGACGTACTCGACGTCGTTCAGGACGGTCGCGAGGTCCGGGCACGGGTCACACCCCGTCAGCAGGCAATGCTCAGCCGCGTATACCGACGCCCTGGCGGAATTGACGATCTCCGTACACCCGAAGTCGGCGTAATCGCTGATCACGTCACACCCCTGCCGCTCGTGCCATCTGCCCGTACAGGTACTCAGCGAGGACCCGCGAGTCCTGCGCCGGCGTCGAGATGTTCCAGTTGTGCGTGACGTGCCGGTCACCGGCGACGGTCGCGGACCGGCCCCCGCGGTCGACCGCCCCACGGCGGGCCAGGAGGTCGAGCAGGCCGGACTTCTGGGCGAGTTCGACGGTCCGGGCCGGCCGGGTGAGAGGCAGGACGACTTCCTTGCCCGCCTCGCCGATCAGCGCGGCCGTCGGCTGCGTGACGATGCCCCCGTTGGCGAACGGGAGCAGGTTCCGCACCGACGACGGCAGCCCGCTCTTGATCTTCGAGACGATGCGGGCGCCGATGTTTCCCAAGCTGCTGACGATCCGGCCGGGCAGCGTCGAGAACAGGCTGACCACGCTGGAGATCAGCGAACTCACGGCGGACCGGGC
>NZ_JBSGUP010000286.1:0-10034 GCF_053607985.1 Streptomyces sp. NPDC055078 | reverse complement strand
CCGTGACGACGGTAGGGGCCCTCATTGGTCCACTCCTCTGCTGCCCTACTGCTGAGGGCCTGGCGGAGCCTCCGGAGGCTGCCGCGGCGGCCATTCGGCAGGCGGTACGGGGCCTTCCGGGCCGGGCCGCTCAGAACCACCCGGGTGGCCCTGCGGCGGTTGACCCGATTGGCCCTGGCCGTCCTGTCCGCCCTGGCCGACCGGTCCGCCGTACTGAACCGGCGGGCCCTGGGGGCCGGGAGGGGGACCGGCCGGGGGCTGCTGCTGCCAGCTCTGGGGCGGATAGCCCTGAGCGGACGGCTGCGGAGCGCCGCCGTACTGCTGGGGCCCGGGGTGGGACGGCGGGTGGCCGCCCGGCGGATACGACTGCTGCTGGGGGTACGGCTGTCCCGGCGCGGGCTGCTGGCCTGGCGCGGGCTGCTGCCCTGGCATCGGGGGCCGCGCCTGCTCCTGCCAGTGGGGCTGTTGGCCGGGACCCTGGCCGGGGACTTGACCGGGGGCCTGGGCGGGGCCCTGTGCGGGCTGCTGCCCCGGGCCCTGCTGCTGCCCCGGCAGCGGCGGGGCCATCGTCGGCGGCGGGTTGCCGTTGGCCGTCCACAGCCCCTGCTGCTGCTGGGCGCGGACGAAGTCCTCGGCGATCAGCGCGGAGAGATTGAAGTACGCCTCACGGGCCTTCGGCCGCATCATGTCGAGGTCGACCTCGGCACCGGCCGCGAGATGCTCGTCGAACGGCACCACGACCACACCGCGGCAGCGGGTCTGGAAGTGCTGCACGATATCGTCCACCTTGATCATCTTGCCGGTCTCACGTACCCCGGAGATGACCGTGACGGAACGCTGCACCAGCTCCGCGTAGCCATGCGCGGAGAGCCAGTCGAGCGTCGTCGACGCGCTGCTCGCGCCGTCCACGGACGGTGTCGAGATGATGATGAGCTGGTCGGCCAGATCCAGCACCCCGCGCATCGCGCTGTAGAGCAGCCCGGTGCCCGAGTCGGTCAGGATGATCGGGTACTGACGGCCCAGTACATCGATCGCGCGCCGGTAGTCCTCGTCGTTGAAGGTCGTGGAGACGGCCGGGTCCACATCATTGGCGATGATCTCAAGACCGGAGGTCGCCTGTGAGGTGAACCGGCGGATGTCCATGTACGAGTTGAGATACGGGATCGCCTGCACCAGGTCGCGGATGGTCGCCCCGGTCTCCCGGCGCACCCGGCGGCCGAGCGTCCCGGCGTCCGGGTTGGCGTCGATCGCCAGGATCTTGTCCTGCCGCTCGGTGGCCAGGGTCGAGCCCAGCGCGGTCGTCGTCGTGGTCTTGCCGACACCGCCCTTGAGACTGATGACCGCGATCCGGTAGCAGGACAGCACCGGCGTACGGATCAGCTCCAGCTTGCGCTGCCGCTCGGCCTCCTCCTTCTTGCCGCCCAGCTTGAAGCGGGACGCCCCGGACGGGTTACGGCTCGACTTGGCCTTCTGCTTGTTGTTGCGCAGCAACCGGTCGGACGACAGCTCGACCGCCGCCGTATAGCCGAGGGGCGCACCCGGCACGGAACGCTCGCGCTGGTCGTGCGTTACCGCCGTGGGCCAGGCGCCACCGGCCCGGGGGTCGGCGGGCGGCCCCACCGGACCCGCCGGACCGGCCGGACCGGCCGGCTGCTGGCCCTGCTGATATCCGTGGGGCTGCTGCTGCTGATAGGCGGGCGGCTGGGGCGTCGGGGCGGGTGCGGGGAGATTCGACGCCTGCGGCGGCAGCGGTACGGGCGGGTGCTCCCCGGGCGGCGGCCCGCCGAAGGGCGTCGGCCGGTCACCGGGCCGGCCCTGGTGGGGGAAGCCGTAACCGGGCTGCGGTTGTCCCTGGGGCTGTCCTTGCGGCTGTCCTTGCTCTCCGGGTGACGCGGGCGCTCCGGGCCGGCCGGGTGACGCGGTGGGCGGCAGCGGTACGGAAGGGGCCGGGGGTGCGGACGGCGCGGGCGGTTGCGGGAAGCCGTAGCCCCCCGGGGACGCCTGCGGGAAACCGTAGCCGCCCTGGGGCGCCGGTGGACCGGCCGTCCCGGCGGGCGCGGGGAGCTGTGGCGTCGGGGTGACGGGCGCGGGGGTGTTCGCGCCCTGCTGCGGATGCGCCGACTGGTGGGGGAAGCCGTAGCCACCCTGAGGCGCGGGCTGTTGCGGCCCCGGCCCCGGCCCCGGCCCCGGCCCCGGCCCCTGCTCCTGCGGCGCGGGCTGCGGGAATCCGTATCCCGGCTGGGCGACGGGTGCCGCCGGGGGCCCGCTCTGCGAAGGCGCCGGGAGCGGTGGGGGAGCGGACTGCTCGGACGTCTGCGGCGACACCGGCCACTGCGGCGCCGACTGGGGAGCGGCCGGCTGGAACGCGGGCGGCAGCGGGGGCAGTCCGGTGCCCTGCGCGGGCGGCGCGGGGGACCAGGGCTGCGCCTGCGTGGGCAGAGGCGCGGCGTCGCGCGGTTCACCGGGCACCGAGTCGGCGGGCTCATCTCCGCGCTGAGCGGGTGTCCCGGCACGGGGTCCATCGGCACCTGACACGCCATCCGCTCCCGGGCCCAGGGGCTCAGGGGCGTCGCTGTCTCCGGGCTCGGCCGGTCCCTCGGCGGTCCCGGGACCCACCGCCCGACCGGCGCTCCCGGTCTCACCGTCCGTACCGGCGCGACTCTCCGCACCGCCGTGGTCCGCCGGAACGGTCCCGCTGTCCGGCCCGGCATCCTGCGCTCCGGAGCCGGCCGGGTCCGGCTCACCGGTCCGGCTCCCGGTCCCGCCGTAGCTTCCGGTCCCGCCGTGGTTACCCGAACCGCCGTAGCTCCGGGGCTCCCCGTACCCCCCGGGCTCGCTTCCGCTCCCGGTCCGGTCCTGGCTCCCGGAGCCTCGTGGGTCCGGCGTCCCGCCCGTGCCCGCCTCACTCGCCCGGCTCCCGGAACCGGCGGGGTCCGGCTCATCTCCCCGGCTCGGGGCACCGGTCCCGTCGGACGTGCCCGGACCGCTCGCGGCGGCGGACACCGCGCTTTCCGCCGCCCCGGTCTCCGGGGACGGAGCCGCCTGGTTCGACACCCCCTGGGCGGACGCCTTCCGGCTCCCCGCCCGCTCTGTGTTCTCTTGGATCTCACGCTTCAGCGCGCCGGGGGAGATACGCATCGTCGACCCGCTCTCCACATCCCCACCACTGAAGGATTCCGCGACCTCGGGAACCGCGGCAGGGCCCGGATCGGTGGACCCGGCACCGGCGGCTCCCTGAGAACCAGAACCAGAACCAGTATCAGAGCCAGAGCCAGAGCCAGCACCAGCATCAGTACCGGAACCAAGATCAGAACCACCCGCACCCGGAGCACCCGGCCCGGAAACACCGTCCGCACCGGACGCCGGAGCGCCCGCGCCGGAACCCTGAGTCCCCGCGCCGGAACCCTGAGCGTCCGACCCCTCCGCCGCCGGAGGCACCGGCACCTGTGACCAGTTCGGCTCGAATCCGCTCCCCGTCGGCAGCCCCGGCACCGCCAGCGGCGCACCGCTCGGCGGCGGTGGCGTCGTACGGCCCGCCGCCGGGCCCGAGGAGTCGTCCGACGCGTTCTGCGTGTACCAGGCGGGCGGGGTGTAGTCGATGGTGAACTCACCCGTCACGTCGGCGGGCTCCGCGTCGGACTCGTCGGCGGGAAGTTCCCATCCCCCGCGGATCTCGTCCCGATCGCTGTTCACTGTGCCTCCTGGTGTGGTCGAGCACCCTTGTGCCGTCGTGGGTGGGGGCGACCGCTGTCTTCCGATCGGCCCGGCTCTCTCCCTGGGGGATGCGGCGGGCATCCCCGCAGGTTCCGCGCGGGCGTTCCGTACAGGGGTCTTCTGCCGCGCTCTCCACCACCCTAATCGTCAACAAGGGCCCTCCGGCAGGGCGGACGGCCCGCAGGCTACTGTCCCGTACGTCACGCCCTGCCCCCGAGTGGGCCAAGGGCGCCACTGCGTAAGGAAATCGACCGGGTAAAACCGAGTGGAACCGAGTAAAAAGGGACAACTCCGGAGAGGATCCGGGCCCGTCAGTCCACCCGGCGCGCGCCGCCCAACAATCCGGTCTCGGCGTCCGTGGCCTGGGTCATGACGAACTGCCGGTCCCGTGCCGTGCACCACAGCGTGACACCGTCGGCGAGCGTCGACAGCGCCTCGGTCTCGGGGCGCGGCAGATGCATGATGCGCCCGATCCGGGTGGCCTCGTCCGGTGAGACGCGCTGGACGCCGACCAGACCCGACTTCTCCATCAGCCGGGGCGCGACCGGGCTGAGATACGGCAGCAGCGTCACCACCGACTGCCAGGGCCCGGCCACCACGCGCCCGCGCGGTGGCCGCATCCCGCAGTCTCGGATCACCACCACCGGACTGCCCGCCGACGCGCCCTGCGGCGGCACCCGCCCCACATCGTGCAGCGAGATACAGGGCTGCCCGCCGCCCGCCGCCTGCGCCAGCGCGGTCCACACGGGCGCGCGCCCGGTCTCCACGGTCACCCGGGCCCCGGTGGCCGCCGCGCGCAGCGCCAGCACCTGGGCCGTCCACAGGCCGCCGATCAGCGTGACGTCGTACGGTGTGGGGCGGTTGATGCCCAGTACGGACGGTTTGCCCTGGGCGTCCACCCCGATGACCACCCCGTCGTCGCCCACGGGCAGCGCGAGCGGGGCGAGTTGGTCGACGGGGAGGGCGTGCCGGTCACGGCGGGGCCCGATCAGCCCGAAGCCGATACGCGGCCTGGCGGTCCGGGCGGTCCTGGCGGTGGACGACGGCATCAGCGGGCTCCCCCGAGCGGCAGTGTGGCGAGCATGCCGGGCAACTGCTCCCGGTCGAGCCGGACCAGCCCGGTCCTGACCCCCCGGGCGGCGCGCTCCAGCTCATGGCGGGCGGTGACCACTTCCTCGTCGCTGCGCCCGGTGATCCGTACATGCCCGGTGACCGTCACATCCTGCCGCTCGCCCTGGCCCAGGGTGAGGCTGAAGGTGGTGGCCAGCGCGGGGATCGAGGTCAGGAGGGCGACGAGCTGCGGCATCGAGGCCCCGCCGCCGCCGAGCTGCGGCCAGCGGCCCACCCAGTAGGTGGTGTGGCGGCGGTCGTCGACGCGCCAGGTGCGGGCGGTCTCCTGGGTGCGCCGGGTGGGCGCGTCCGCCCGGCCCGCCTGGGCGATGGCGAGCGGGCTCGCGCAACAGGAGGTGGCTATGGCCGAGGTCAGCTCCTGCTCGGTGAGCACCGTGGCCCGGAACCCCGCGCCGGTCAGCCTGCTCGCCAGCTGGTCCGCGGTCCGTACGACACACTTCTGCGCGCCTTCGAGCCCGCCGCCGCGCGCCGCGACCGCCTCGGGGCACAGCTCCGGGTCGAGCTTGAGCGCGATCCAGGTGATCCGCAGCGCGGGCGAGCCGGTCTGCGCCTGTAGCGGCCCGTAGTTGCGCGCGGCCACCGACTGCTGCGGCAGATGCGGGGCGGGCGCCGGCTGGGTGTGCTGCACGATCTGCGCGGACTCCAGCCGGATGCCGTCGACCTCCAGTACGTCCCGGACGAGCGCGACGGGCAGCGGTCTCGCCGTACGGTCGGGCCGCAGCGCGGTCGCGTCCGCCTCGACCTGGAGGACGGCGGTCACAAAGGTGCCGTCGCCGATCATGCCCACCGGCCGCCGGTCGCGGTCACTGTAGGTGTACGTCCGCAGGGCGGGGTCGCACTCGACGGCGGGCGCGAGCCCCGGCTCGGTGTCCGCAGGCAGTACCAGGGACGCCGCCCTGCGCGTCCGCGCGCGCAGCGCGAAGACGGTGGACAGCCACTCGGGCAGCGACCGGTGGTGCCTGCGCAGCAGGGCGAGCAGCACCAGCACCGCGGCCACGGCGGCGGCGGGGACGAGCAGCAGGGTGTCGATGACGCCCGCGACGAGCAGCAGCGCGGCGGCGATCTCGATCAGTACGAGTTGTTGCAGTCGGAACGAGCCGAAGTGTCCCGGTCGTCCTTTGAGCCGGGGCACGACCGCTCCCGATGAGGGTGTCGGTGACGGTGTCGCGGCGGGGGCGGGGGCCGGACGCCCCGAGGCGGGCCGCACACGCGTAGCGGAAGCCATTTTCCGTCCCCCAGTTCAATAAGCCCAAACCACCCCGATCACCCCCGTCTGCCCCTGTCTGCAAGGTCATTCGGCGGCCGGATCACCCTACCCGCCCCACGAAGACGATCGGATAACAGGCATAGTAGGGGCCGGTCCAGCACACCGGACCCCTGGCCGTGCGCAGTTTCCGGCCACCACGGGGAATCGCACTTTCGTCACCAATGGGGACTCATGGCATCACGGCGGGATGAGCTGAACGCGTACACCTTTGCGAAGAAGCGCACGGTCGCGGCATTCCTCCAGCCTTCGGCCGCCGGTACGGAGGAGGGTGCGCCGCGGCCGATGCGCGCCATCGTCCCCGGGCTGATCGTGGGAGCGCTGGTCCTGGCCGGATTCGGTGCTTTCGGCATGTTCAAGCCCAAGGCCCCCAAGAACTGGGCCAAGCCGGGCACCCAGGTGATCGTGGGCAAGAAGTCCACCACCCGCTATGTGGTACTGGAGACCGGCAAGGGCAAGAGCAAGAAGACCCTGCTGCACCCCGTACTGAATCTCGCGTCGGCCCGGCTGCTGCTCAACCCCCAGCAGTTCAAGGTCATCACGGTCAGCGACGACATCCTGGACAAGGGCAAGCCCCCGCGCGGGCAGATTCTCGGCATCCCCTACGCCCCGGACCGGCTGCCCGGCGAGAAGGAGGCGGGCAAGCCCAAGCGGTGGGCGGCATGCGAACAGCCCGGTGCGGGCAAGAGCACCTCCGTACAGAAGGCGACGTTCGTCCTCGGCGACCGCGATCTGGAACTGACCGAGGGCGCCGAGCGGCTGAAGGGCGGCCAGGTGCTCTATGTGAAGGGCCAGAAGGGGCAGCGCTATCTGATCGACCCCTCCGGCACCAAGTACCCGGTGCCCGGCACCCCCGACGACGTCCTCACCCGCACCCTCGTCGGCAGAGAGCAGCCGCAGGCCGTCACGGACGACTGGCTGGCCACCCTGCACAGCGGCAGCGAGGTCGGCTTCCCGGACGTCCCCGGCTCCCCGGGCGCCGACGCGGGCGTCGGTGGCGGGCTGACCGAGGAACAGGACCGGGTCGGCAAGGTCCTCCAGGCACCGACCGGCACCGGCCCGCAGCACTATGTGGTGCTGGCGGGCAAGGTCCAGCCGGTCTCCGACTTCACCGCCTGGCTGCTGATCAATTCCCCGGAGAACGACATCCTCGACATGGAGGGCCGGGCCGCCGCCGTCGACGCGGCCTCGCTCGCCCCTGAGTCCGAGGACTTCGGCGGCGAGTACCGCTGGCCGTCGCTCAAGGCCGACCCGGTCAACGCGGCCGGCGGGGAGCGCGACACCGTGTGCAGTGTGCTGCGCAGGGTCGACGACAAGGGACGTACGACGCTGTCCGTGTGGGCCGGTTCGCGCTATCCGGCGGAGATCACCGCGGGCGGCGCCAGCACCTATGTCACCCCCGGCACCGGTCTGCTCTACACCCAGGTGCGGGGCGAGCAGTCCAGGCCGGACGGCTCGCTGTTCCTGGTGACCGACACCGGACTGCGGTACGCGGTCCAGGCCAATGGCGACAGTGACGCCGAGCGCTCCGACATCGGCGCGGGCGAGCCGGCGGAGCAGTCGGACGGCCGCCCCGAGCCGAGCCAGGCGCAGATCCGGCTCGGCTACGGCAAGGTCACCCCGAGCCTCGTGCCGATCGCGTGGTCCGAGTTCCTGTCCAAGGGACCCCGGCTCGACACCAACAGCGCGCGCCAGCCGCAGGGTTCGTGAGGGAGACGACGGATGCTGCACCTGTCCAGGAAATCCGCCCTGCTCGCAGCCGCGGCGGCACTGGTGGGAACGGTCGCCGCGACCCCCGCCGCGTACGCCCAGGACGGCCCGGCGCTGCGGGTGGACGGCAGCGGTGAGTGCACCTTCCCGATGAAGAAGCAGATCGAGGGCATACCCTGGCCGCTCCAGCGGGTCCTGCTGGACGAGCTGTGGCAGGACACCCGGGGCAAGGGCGTGCGGGTCGCCGTCATCGACACCGGCGTGGACATCAAGAACCCGCAGCTGCGCCCGGCCGTCGATGCCGCCGCGGGCAAGGACCTCCTGCCGCGCGACAAGGAGAACCCGGGCAGCACCGCCGGCCGGACCAACGGCACCGTCGACGAGATCGGCCACGGCACCAAGGTCGCCGGCATCATCGCCGCGAGGCCCCGGGCGGGGACCGGGTTCGTCGGTCTCGCGCCCGAGGCCACGATCATCCCGATCCGGCAGAACGACGAGAACAACAGCGGCAACGACCGGTCGATGGCGCGGGCGATCGACCACGCCATCGCCAAGGGCGCCAAGGTCATCAATATCTCCCAGGACACCACGAAGCCGCTGGCCGCCGACTCACCGCTCGCCCTCGCGGTCCGTCGCGCCCTGGACAAGGACATCGTCGTGGTCGCTTCGGCGGGCAACGACGGAATGAACGGCAGACTGAAGGACACCTATCCGGCGGCCTTCCCCGGTGTCCTCGCCGTCGCCTCGTCCGACCGCAACAACGAGCGCGCCCCCTTCTCGCAGGCGGGCGAGTTCGTGGCCGTCGCCGCCCCCGGCGTCGACGTCGTCTCGACGGTCCCCGGCAACGGCCAGTGCGTGGACAACGGCACCAGCTTCTCCGCCCCCTACGTCGCCGGGGTCGCGGCCCTGCTGGTCGCCAAGTACCCCACCTGGAAGCCGCATCAGATCGTCGCCCAGATCGAGCAGACCGCCGAGCGCAGCATCAACGGCCGCGACAACTACATCGGCTGGGGCGTCATCGACCCGGTGCGCGCGCTCAACGGCGAAAGCGGCCCGATCGAGGCCCCGGTCCGCGACCCCGGCCCCCCGAAGCCGCCCGCTCCGGAGCCCGCGCAGCTCTCGCTGACCGAGACCCCACAGGAACGCAGTGAGCGCTACGCAACCTACGCCCTGGGGATCGGCGTCGTACTGGTCGCGGTCGTCGCGGGAGCGGCGACAGTCATCCGTGACACCCGGCGCAAAAACGCTCCCTGAGCCAAGCCGCCTGAGCCAAGTCACCAGTGAAGTCTTTGCAGTTGGAACTGTCATACCGAGTGGATAGAGTGACTGTAGGACTGGCGTGAACCGGTTCTGCACGGGGGCGGCATCCACAGGGCTTCCGTCTACGTCACCGTCGAAGGAAGAAGGGGCACGATGTCGGGCAATCAGGATCTGAACGTCACCAGTAGTGAGATCACCGGACTCTCCGGCAAGATCGACAAATTCCAGAACGAGCTGAGCAGCCGGATCACCTCGCTCAACGGCGTCGTGGACCGCATCCAGGCCGGCTGGAAGGGCGCGGCGAGCCAGGAGTACGACCGGGTGCAGGCGGATCTGAACCGGCGGCTGCGCAATGTCCAGCGGGACCTGGAGAACCTCCAGAACCTGGTGAAGATGAGCGCCGACGGCTTCGACGCCCAGGAGACCGAGCGCATCTCGTCCTTCCGGAAGATGGAAGAGGCCAAGGGCAGCAGCGCCATCCTCAACATCTGAAGCCTCTCCGCCCCGTCGAGATCTCGCTACTAGGAGCAAACAATGACGACTGCCGTCAACTACGACACAGTGACCACCGCGGCCGGCGATGTGCGGGCCACGGCGACCTATCTCAACCAGCAGCTCGGCGACCTCATGGGCCACGTCAAGCAGGTCGCGGGCAACTGGCAGGGTGACGCCAAGGAGGCGTACGTCGCCATCCAGGCGAACATCGCCCAGAACATGGACGGTCTCAACCAGGATCTGGCCACCATCGCCCGGCTGCTCGACGAGTCCGTCGTCGGCTACCAGGACACCGACCGGGGCAACGCGGCCCGCTTCCGGATGATGACCTGAGGCGCACCCTCCACGCGCGGTGGCACACACACCTCGCGCACCCGCGCACACCACGCGCACCCTCCACGCGCGGCGGTGCACACCACGCGCACCCGTGCACTCCATGCGCACCACAAGGGGGCTGCCT
>NZ_JBSGUP010000285.1:0-10091 GCF_053607985.1 Streptomyces sp. NPDC055078 | reverse complement strand
GGACCGGCCCCGCGGACAGCGGCGGAGGGCGGCCCCGACCGATGCGGGCCCGCCCTCCGACGTGACGTTTCTCCTCAAGCGGGACATACCCTCCGAGCCGGCTCAGCCCTCGTCGTGGCTGACCGCGCGGCGCGCGTCCGCGTCCAGCACGCCCCAGCTGATGAGCTGCTCGGTCAGGACCGAAGGCGACTGGTCGTAGATGACCGCGAGGGTGCGCAGGTCGTCCTGGCGGATCGACAGCACCTTGCCGTTGTAGTCGCCCCGCTGGGACTGGATCGTGGCCGCGTAACGCTGGAGGGGGCCCGCCTTCTCCTGCGGCACATGGGCGAGCCGCTCCAGGTCGAGAACGAGCTTCGGCGGCGGCTCCGCGGCCCCGCCCGGCGTGGTGCCCGGCAACAGCTCCTGCACCGGAACGCCGTAGAAATCCGCCAGCTCGGCCAGGCGCTGCACGGTCACGGCGCGGTCGCCCCGCTCGTACGACCCGACCACCACGGCCTTCCAGCGGCCCTGGGACTTCTCTTCCACGCCGTGGAGGGACAGCCCCTGCTGGGTGCGGATGGCGCGGAGCTTGGCCCCGAGCTGCTTTGCGTATTCGCTGGACATATAGCTCCCCGGACGCTGTGACAACGTGCGGCTCGGCCGCGCGACTGGTAACTCACTGTGAGGTTACGCAGCGTTACTTGGATGCGTCAAGCCGAATGGTCCGGACCGGTCGATTGTCATGATCCGGACCGGCTCGGGGTGCGATCCGGCGCCGGATGTGCTGCGGGGACCTCTGCCCGGGGCGCGAACAGATGCACGACACGGCCCTGGTACGGTGGGTGACGCAATTCCGACGTCCT
This sequence comes from Streptomyces sp. NPDC055078, assembly GCF_053607985.1. Classification (NCBI taxonomy): domain Bacteria; kingdom Bacillati; phylum Actinomycetota; class Actinomycetes; order Kitasatosporales; family Streptomycetaceae; genus Streptomyces; species Streptomyces sp. NPDC055078. The sequence continues at coordinate 9,249 of NZ_JBSGUP010000285.1, read as the reverse complement.
TTAAGGTCCGTCCAGTGAGGCGGAGAAGGAGGTCCGTTTCATATGGACACGCACAGCTCCGATGTGGCACGCCCCGTCCTGGAGGCGCCCGACATCGCGCGGGTACTGACCCGTATCGCCCATGAGATCGTCGAACGCGCCAAGGGCGCCGACGATGTGGTGCTCCTCGGCATCCCCACCCGCGGCGTCTTCCTCGCCCGCAGGCTCGCCGACAAACTGGAGGAGATCACCGGCCGTACGATGCCGGTCGGCTCCCTCGACATCACCATGTACCGCGACGATCTGCGCCTGCGGCCCGCCCGGGCGCTGGCCCGTACCGACATCCCCGGCGAGGGCGTCGACGGGCGCCTGGTCGTCCTCGTCGACGATGTGCTCTTCTCCGGCCGCACCATCCGCGCCGCCCTCGACGCGCTGGGCGACATCGGCCGCCCCCGCGCCGTACAGCTCGCGGTCCTCGTCGACCGGGGCCACCGGGAACTGCCCATCCGCGCCGACTATGTGGGCAAGAACCTCCCCACCTCGCTGCGGGAGACGGTCAAGGTCCTGCTCGCCGAGGAGGACGGCCGCGACACCGTGCTGCTCGGGGTGCGCGAGAGCGTGCCCGCCGCCGAGCGATAGCGCCCCTCCCGGCCGCCCGCCCACCGGCGGGACCCCCGCGTCCGTATGCCTCCCGCGAGTCTCCCGCGTGTCCACAGCCACCGGCGGACGCGCGGCGGACGCGGCGAGCCCGCCGGCCCTGTTCGCCCCGACCACCGGAGCCCCTTCGATGAAGCGTCACCTCGTCTCGGCCGCCGACCTCACCCGTGACGACGCCGTGCTCATCCTCGACACCGCCGAGGAGATGGCCCGCGTCGCCGACCGGCCGATCAAGAAGCTGCCCACCCTGAGGGGCCGTACCGTCGTCAACCTCTTCTTCGAGGACTCGACCCGGACCCGGATCTCCTTCGAGGCCGCCGCCAAGCGGCTCTCCGCCGATGTCATCAACTTCTCGGCCAAGGGGTCATCGGTCTCCAAGGGCGAGTCCCTCAAGGACACCGCGCTGACCCTGGAGGCGATGGGCGCGGACGCCGTCGTCATCCGCCACCACGCCTCCGGCGCCCCCTACCGGCTGGCGAACTCCGGCTGGATCGACGGCGCGGTCGTCAACGCGGGCGACGGCACCCATGAGCACCCCACCCAGGCCCTGCTGGACGCCTTCACCATGCGCCGCCGGCTGGTGGGCCGGGACGCCGGCATAGGGCGCGGCCTCGAAGGGCGCCGGATCACCGTCGTCGGCGACATCCTGCACAGCCGGGTCGCCCGCTCCAATGTGCTGCTGCTGCACACCCTCGGCGCCGAGGTCACCCTCGTCGCGCCGCCCACCCTCGTACCCATCGGCGTCGAGAACTGGCCGTGCCAGGTGTCGTACGACCTGGACGAAGTGCTGACCAAGTCCGACGCGGTGATGATGCTGCGGGTCCAGCGCGAGCGGATGAACGCCGCCTTCTTCCCCACCGAGCGCGAGTACGCGCGCCGCTACGGCCTCAACGGCGACCGGATGGCCCGGATGCCCGAGCACGCGGTCGTCATGCACCCGGGTCCGATGAACCGGGGTATGGAGATCACCGCCGAGGTCGCCGACTCCGACCGCTGCACGGCCGTCGAACAGGTCGCCAACGGCGTCTCGACCCGGATGGCCGTCCTGTATCTGCTGCTCGGCGGCAACGAGCCCGCCGTCACCCACGCGCGTCCCGAGGAGAACAAGTCATGAGCAAGATCCTTATCCGTGGCGCGAAGGTGCTCGGCGGCGAGCCGCAGGATGTGCTGATCGACGGCGAGACCGTCGCCGCGGTCGGCAGTGACCTGGCGGCGGGGGACGGCACCACGGTCGTCGAGGCCGCCGGGAAGATCCTGCTGCCCGGCCTGGTCGACCTGCACACCCACCTCCGCGAGCCGGGCCGTGAGGACTCCGAGACCGTCCTCACCGGCACCAGGGCCGCCGCCGTCGGCGGCTTCACCGCCGTCCACGCGATGGCCAACACCTTCCCCGTCGCCGACACCGCGGGCGTGGTCGAGCAGGTCTGGCGGCTCGGCCGGGAGTCCGGCTACTGCGACGTCCAGCCGGTCGGCGCCGTCACCGTGGGCCTGGAGGGCAAGCAGCTCGCCGAGCTGGGCGCGATGCGCGACTCCGCCGCCGGGGTGCGGGTCTTCTCCGACGACGGCAAGTGCGTCGACGACGCCGTGATCATGCGGCGCGCGCTGGAGTATGTGAAGGCGTTCGACGGCGTCATCGCCCAGCACGCACAGGAGCCCCGGCTGACCGAGGGCGCCCAGATGAACGAGGGCGTCGTCTCGGCCGAGCTGGGGCTGGGCGGCTGGCCCGCCGTCGCCGAAGAATCGATCATCGCCCGGGATGTCCTCCTCGCCGCCCACGTCGGCTCCCGGGTGCACATCTGCCATCTCTCCACCGCGGGCTCGGTCGAGATCGTCCGCTGGGCCAAGTCCAAGGGCTGGGACGTCACCGCCGAGGTCACCCCGCACCATCTGCTGCTCACCGACGAACTCGTCCGCACCTACGACCCCGTCTACAAGGTGAACCCGCCGCTGCGCACCGAGGCCGACGTACTGGCCCTGCGCGAGGCCCTCGCCGACGGCACCATCGACTGCGTCGCCACCGACCACGCCCCCCACCCGCACGAGGACAAGGACTGCGAGTGGGGCGCGGCGGCCATGGGCATGGTGGGCCTGGAGACCGCGCTGTCCGTCGTCCAGGAGACGATGGTCGACACCGGACTGCTGGACTGGGCCGGGGTCGCCGACCGGATGTCGTTCCGCCCGGCCGTGATCGGCAGGCTGGCCGGGCATGGACGTCCTGTCTCGGCAGGTGAGCCCGCGAACCTGACGCTGGTGGATCCGGCATACCGTGGAGCGGTGGACCCCGCGGGCTTCGCATCCCGCAGCCGCAACACCCCCTACCAGGGCCGTGAGCTGCCGGGACGCGTCACGCACACCTTTCTGCGGGGCCGGGCAACGGTCGTCGACGGGAACCTCGCGTGACATCTTTGAGCACCACCGCAGCCGGACTCGCCGCCGAGCAGAAGTCCGCCGAGGTGACGGACTGGGCGGCCCGTCTCGGCTGGGTCGCCGGCCTGGCCCTGTTCATCGCCCTCGTGTACTGGCTGATGCGCCAGGGCTGGAAGTGGCGCGGTTCCCTCCAGTCCGGGCTGCCCGCGCTGCCGGCCGCGCCCGGTGCCCCCGGCGAGCCCCGGCTCACGGCGACCGGCCGCTACCACGGCTCGACCACCGCAGGTCAGTGGCTCGACCGGATCGTCGCCCACGGCCTGGGTACCCGGAGCCGGGTGGAGCTGACCCTCACCGACGCGGGAATCGATGTCGTACGGCCAGGGGCGACCGACTTCTTCATCCCCCGGCATGCCCTGCGCGGGGTCCGGCTCGACAAGGGCATCGCCGGAAAGGTGCTCGCCGACGGCGGGCTGCTGATCGTCACCTGGGAGCACGGCGGCACCCTCGTGGACTCCGGCTTCCGCTCCGACCGCGCGGCCGAGCACAACGAGTGGACCACCGCACTGAACGACCTGATCAACACGACGGAAGGCGCACGATGACCACCGCCACCCGGGGAGCCGCTCACCAGCGGCAGGCTCCCGCCGTACTCGTCCTGGAGGACGGCCGCACCTTCCGCGGCCGTGCCTACGGGGCCGTGGGGGAGACCTTCGGCGAGGCGGTGTTCAACACCGGCATGACCGGTTACCAGGAGACGCTCACCGATCCCTCGTACCACCGCCAGGTCGTCGTCATGACCTCCCCCCATGTGGGCAACACCGGTGTCAATGACGAGGACGACGAGTCGCGGAAGATCTGGGTCGCGGGCTATGTCGTGCGCGACCCCTCCCGCGTCCGCTCCAACTGGCGCTCGCGGCGCACCCTCGACGACGAGCTGATCGCCCAGGGCGTCGTCGGCATCAGCGGAATCGACACCCGCGCCCTCACCCGCCATCTGCGCGAGCGGGGCGCGATGCGCGTCGGCATCTTCTCCGGCGACGCGATCGCCGACGAGGCGACCCTGCTCGCCCGGGTCCAGGAATCCCCACAGATGACGGGCGCCGACCTCTCCTCGCAGGTCGCCACCGCCGAGACATACGTCGTCCCCGCGATCGGCACCAAGCGCTTCACCGTCGCGGCGCTGGACCTCGGCATCAAGGGCATGACCCCGCACCGGATGGCCGAGCGCGGTATCGAGGTGCACGTCCTGCCGTCGACCGCCACCGTCGACGAGGTCTACGCCGTCGAGCCGGACGGGGTCTTCCTCTCCAACGGCCCCGGCGACCCCGCCACCGCGGATCTCACCGTCGTCAGGGCGGTTCTGGAGCGCGGGACCCCGCTGTTCGGCATCTGCTTCGGCAATCAGCTCCTCGGCCGCGCGCTCGGCTTCGGCACCTACAAGCTCAAGTACGGCCACCGGGGCATCAACCAGCCCGTACAGGACCGCACCACGGGCAAGGTCGAGGTCACCGCCCACAACCACGGATTCGCCGTCGACGCCCCGCTCGACCAGGTGTCCGACACCCCCTACGGCCGTGCCGAGGTCTCCCACGTCTGCCTCAACGACAACGTGGTCGAGGGGCTCCGGCTCCTCGACCGGCCCGCGTTCAGCGTCCAGTACCACCCCGAGGCGGCTGCGGGCCCGCATGACGCCGCGTATCTCTTCGACCGCTTCACGTCTTTGATGAACACAGCCCTGATGGAGGACCAGCGTGCCTAAGCGCTCCGATATCCAGTCCGTGCTGGTGATCGGCTCGGGTCCGATCGTCATCGGTCAGGCCGCCGAGTTCGACTACTCCGGCACCCAGGCGTGCCGCGTCCTCAAGTCCGAGGGCCTGCGCGTCATCCTCGTCAACTCCAACCCGGCGACGATCATGACCGACCCGGAGATCGCCGACGCCACCTATGTGGAGCCGATCACCCCGGAGTTCGTCGAGAAGATCATCGCGAAGGAGCGGCCCGACGCCCTGCTGCCCACACTGGGCGGCCAGACCGCGCTGAACACGGCGATCTCCATGCATGAGCAGGGGGTGCTGGAGAAGTACGGTGTCGAACTGATCGGCGCCAATGTGGCGGCCATCAACAAGGGCGAGGACCGCGATCTGTTCAAGGACGTCGTGGCCGCCGTCCGGGAGAAGATCGGCCACGGCGAGTCCGCCCGGTCGGTGATCTGCCACACCATGGACGACGTCATCGCCGGCGTCGAGACCCTCGGCGGCTACCCCGTCGTGGTGCGTCCCTCGTTCACGATGGGCGGCGCCGGTTCCGGGTTCGCGCACGACGAGGGCGAGCTGCGCCGGATCGCCGGGCAGGGCCTCACGCTCTCGCCGACCACCGAAGTGCTCCTGGAGGAGTCCATCCTCGGCTGGAAGGAGTACGAGCTGGAGCTGATGCGCGACAAGAACGACAACTGTGTCGTCGTCTGTTCCATCGAGAACTTCGACCCGATGGGGGTGCACACCGGGGACTCGATCACCGTCGCCCCGGCGATGACGCTGACCGACCGCGAGTACCAGCGGCTGCGGGACATCGGGATCGCCATCATCCGTGAGGTCGGTGTCGACACCGGCGGCTGCAACATCCAGTTCGCCGTCAACCCCGACGACGGCCGGATCATCGTCATCGAGATGAACCCCCGGGTCTCCCGCTCCTCCGCTCTCGCGTCCAAGGCCACCGGCTTCCCGATCGCGAAGATCGCCGCCCGGCTCGCTGTGGGCTACACCCTGGACGAGATCCCCAACGACATCACGGAGAAGACCCCGGCGTCCTTTGAGCCCACCCTCGACTATGTGGTGGTCAAGGTGCCGAGGTTCGCGTTCGAGAAGTTCCCATCCGCCGACGCGACCCTGACGACGACGATGAAGTCGGTGGGGGAGGCCATGGCCATCGGCCGGAACTTCACCGAAGCCCTCCAGAAGGCGCTGCGGTCGCTGGAGAAGAAGGGCTCCCAGTTCGACTTCACCGGTCAACCCGGTAATAAGACGGACAAGGCGGACAAGGCGGCCCTGCTGGCGGAGGCCGGGCGCCCGACCGACGGGCGGATCAACACCGTCATGGACGCGATCCGAGCCGGAGCCACCCCGGACGAGATCTTCGAGGCCACCGGGATCGACCCCTGGTTCGTGGACCAGCTGTTCCTGATCAAGGAGTACGCCGACGAACTGGCCGCCGCCGCGAAACTGGACCCCCTGATACTGGCCGGGGCCAAGCGGCACGGCTTCTCCGACGCGCAGATCGCGGGGATCCGCGGACTCCGCGAGGAGGTGGTCCGCGAGGTGCGGCACGCCCTGGGCATCCGCCCCGTCTACAAGACCGTCGACACCTGCGCCGCCGAGTTCGCCGCCCGCACCCCGTACTTCTACTCCTCCTACGACGAGGAGTGCGAAGTCGCCCCGCGCGAGAAGCCCGCCGTGATCATCCTCGGCTCGGGGCCGAACCGGATCGGGCAGGGCATCGAATTCGACTACTCCTGTGTCCACGCCTCCTTCGCCCTGCACGACGCCGGGTTCGAGACCGTGATGGTCAACTGCAACCCGGAGACCGTCTCCACCGACTACGACACCTCCGACCGGCTCTACTTCGAGCCGCTCACCCTGGAGGACGTCCTGGAGATCGTGCACGCCGAGACCCTCGCCGGACCCGTCGCCGGGGTCCTGGTCCAGCTCGGCGGCCAGACCCCCCTCGGCCTCGCCCAGGCACTCAAGGACAACGGCGTCCCCATCGCCGGGACCTCCCCGGAGGCCATCCACGCCGCCGAGGACCGCGGCGCCTTCGGCCGCGTCCTCAAGGAGGCCGGGCTGCCCGCGCCCAAGCACGGCACCGCGACCACCTTCGCCGAGGCCGAGGCGATCGCCACGGAGATCGGGTACCCCGTCCTGGTCCGCCCGTCCTATGTGCTGGGCGGCCGGGGCATGGAGATCGTCTACGACCGGGCCCGCCTGGAGTCGTACATCGCGGAGTCCACCGAGATCAGCCCCAACCGCCCCGTGCTGGTCGACCGCTTCCTCGACGACGCCATAGAGATCGACGTCGACGCCCTCTACGACGGCCACGAGCTGTACCTCGGGGGCGTCATGGAGCACATCGAGGAGGCCGGCATCCACTCCGGCGACTCCGCCTGCGCCCTGCCCCCCATCACCCTGGGCGGACACGACGTCAAGCGTCTGCGGATCTCCACGGAGGCCATCGCGCGCGGCGTCGGCGTCCGGGGACTGATCAACATCCAGTTCGCGCTGGCCGGGGACATCCTGTACGTACTGGAGGCCAATCCCCGCGCCTCCCGGACCGTGCCCTTCACCTCCAAGGCCACCGCCGTCCCCCTGGCCAAGGCCGCCGCCCGGATCTCCCTGGGCGCGACCATCGCCGAACTGCGCGCCGAGGGACTCCTGCCCCGGGAGGGAGACGGGGGGACGCTGCCCATGGACGCCCCGATCTCCGTCAAGGAGGCCGTGATGCCCTGGTCGCGGTTCCGGGACATCCACGGCCGGGGCGTCGACACCATCCTCGGCCCGGAGATGCGCTCCACCGGCGAGGTCATGGGCATCGACTCCGTCTTCGGCACCGCCTACGCCAAGTCCCAGGCCGGGGCGTACGGCCCGCTGCCCACCAAGGGACGGGCGTTCATCTCGGTCGCCAACCGCGACAAGCGCTCGATGGTCTTCCCCGCGCGCGAACTCGTCGCCCACGGCTTCGAACTGCTGGCGACCTCCGGCACCGCCGAGGTCCTCAAGCGCAACGGGATCAGCGCCACCGTGGTCCGCAAGCAGAGCGAGGGCCAGGGCCCGGACGGTGAGCGGACCATCGTCCAGCTCATCCACGACGGTGAGGTCGACCTCATCGTCAACACCCCCTACGGGACCGGCGGACGCCTCGACGGCTACGACATCCGCACCGCCGCCGTCGCCCGCTCCGTCCCCTGCCTCACCACCGTCCAGGCGCTCGCCGCCGCCGTCCAGGGCATCGACGCGCTGGGCCGCGGGGACGTGGGCGTCCGCTCCCTCCAGGAGCACGCGCGGCATCTGACCGCGGCCCGCGACACGCCCTGACCACGGGCCGGCGAGCAGACAAGACAAGCAGACAAGACAAGCAGACAAGACAAGCAGACAAGCAGGCACGCCAGGCACATCGGGCCAGGGGGACACCGGAACCGGTGTCCCCCTCCTGATGACTCCCGCTGAGGACCCCACCATGTACCCACTGCTCTTCAACGCCGTCTTCCGGTGGCTGGACCCCGAGCGGGCCCACCATCTCGCCTTCCGCTGCATCAGGCTCGTCGCCCGCGTCCCCGTCCTGCGCACCTTTGTCGCCGCCGCCCTCGCACCCCGCCACCAGGAGCTGCGGACCGAGGCGCTCGGACTGCGGATGCACGGCCCCTTCGGGCTCGCGGCCGGTTTCGACAAGAACGCCGTCGGCGTCGACGGACTGTCGATGCTGGGCTTCGACCATGTGGAGATCGGCACCGTCACCGCGCTGGCCCAGCCGGGCAACCCGCAGCAGCGCCTCTTCCGGCTGCTCCCCGACCGGGCGCTGATCAACCGTATGGGCTTCAACAACGAGGGCTCGGCCGCCGTCGCCCAGCGGCTCGCCGAGCGCCGGCCGGTCTTCAGGACCGTCGTCGGCGTCAACATCGGCAAGACCAAGGTCGTACCGGAGTCGGAGGCCGTCGCGGACTACGTCACCTCCGCCGAGCGGCTCGCCCGGCACGCCGACTATCTCGTGGTGAACGTCTCATCGCCGAACACGCCCGGACTGCGCGACCTCCAGGCGACCGAGTCGCTGCGCCCGCTGCTCACCGCCGTACGCGAGGCCGCCGACCGCACCGTCCAGGACCGCCGGGTCCCCCTCCTGGTCAAGATCGCACCGGACCTCGCGGACGCCGACATCGACGCGGTCGCCGATCTGGCCGTGGAACTGGGCCTCGACGGCATCATCGCCACCAACACCACCGTCGCCCGCGAGGGCCTGCGCTCCGGACCGTCCCTCACCCAGGAGGCGGGCGGGCTCTCCGGAGCGCCGCTCAAGGAGCGCTCGCTGGAGGTGCTGCGGCGGCTGTACGCGCGCGTCGGCACCCGGATCACGCTGATCGGCGTCGGCGGCATCGAGAACGCCGAGGACGCCTGGCAGCGCATCCTCGCCGGAGCCACCCTCGTCCAGGGCTACAGCGCCTTCGTCTACCAGGGCCCCTTCTGGTGCCGCGCCATCCACAAG